>NZ_JACJSH010000026.1:0-109314 GCF_014698055.1 Nostoc sp. FACHB-133 | reverse complement strand
TACCAGCCACCACCGAATCTAGCGCAGCGTTCCCCTGTTGCGTCAATGTTCACAGTCCCGGTTTTTTGTTCACGATCGCTTGACTTTTAAGACAGTCGCTACATAAATATATCTTTTAAAAAACTCTTGGTTTCAACATAGATGAGGTTTATTACAAATTCAATTGTTATAAAGCAAATAGTCAGAAGAAAGACTACAAATATGTTTATTATTTTTGAATTTTGAATTACTTATGATGATAGTAATCTTTTTAGTGATTGGTGTTATCCTCAGCACAACTGCAAGTTTTGTTTTTGGAGTTCCTTGGTTGATGCCGATTTTAGGTACTGCTGTTCCCTATCCCATTTTCTTGTTACAAATACGTCGTCAACAATATAAAAGTGCTTTTTGGTGGATGTTATTGTGGGGAGTGTTGCAGAGTATTGCCGTAATTGTAGCAACTGCGATCGCACCAGAAACAGCAGCAAAAGTCATCCTTCGTGGACAGTCATACACTACAGAGATGTTTCACTGGATTCGCACGGGAGAAGGTATGGAAGGTTCACTCAACTTATTTTTACCAAACCATTTATTGCACTACGGGATTTTTTGTATTCTCTGCGTTGCCACTATTAGTAGCGTGGCATTGATATTCGGCACTTGGATGCTGAACTACATGAATTTTTATGTTGCAGAACTAGTAAAAGTTAGTGCTAAACCTTGGTTAGCAGCTATTTTAGGGTGGTATCCTTGGTCATTGTTGCGGATAATCGGGTTTATCGCCACTGGGGTAGCTTTAGCTGCATTAGGATTAAATCTAATAACTCGCATCAGAGGCGAAGTTCCGAAGTCTCCCTTTCCGAAAACTTATATGTTAATTGGGATTGGTTTTGTGATTGCGGATATCGTTGTCAAAGCAATTCTCGCACCTATTTGGCAAAAACTGCTGTTGTCTGCGTTGGGTTAAATTCATTTGGTTGCCAGAATTTTTTGGTAGGCTTGGATTGTTTGCCTTGCGATCGCATCCCAGCTAAAATTTTCCAAGGCGTATTTTTGGGCGTTTAATCCCCGGCGTTGGCGTTCTGCGGGATTTTCCAAAGCCTCTTGCAGTAACTCTACGAGTGCTTGAATATCTGTTGCGCCCACCCAACCCGACTCACTATCACGTATTTGTTGACAAATATGCACTTGGTCAGAAATGACTACGGGTACACCTGCAACCATCGCTTCAGCTACAGCAATCCCAAAATTTTCGTAGTAGGAAGGTAAGACAAATAAATCAGCCGCTTGTAGTAAACTAACTTTGAGTTCACCAGTGACAAAGCCTGTAATTGTAGTGTGCGATCGCAGTGGTGAATTTTGAATTTGGGATATTATCTTTTTTTCGTAATCTGGATCTTGTGGATTTGTCCCAGCTAAGACAAAATGAAACTTATAACCAACCGCTAACAGCTTCTCTAGCGCCGGAATCAACAAATTTAACCCTTTTTTTGGGTCAATTCGTGACATGAACAGCACTAAAGGCACATCTTTTGGTATTTCTAACTGACTACATACATTTTTAATAGAAGATTGACGGGGAATCACACCCAAGGGAATCACCAAATCTGGTGTAGATACTCCAAATCTTTCTGATATTTTAGCTTCTTGCTCGCTGGTAAAATGAATTGCTGCCGCACTAGCTAAATTTTGACGTTCTATAATTGCAACATAAAGCTGTTTTAATTGCTTTTTCTTCTGTAAATCAGCCGGATCGAGAGTACCCAAAGGACGGAAAATATAAGGTAGCTTTTGCTGGCGACATACAATAGCAGCAGCGCTAATTATTGGCGAGAATAGAGCATGGATATGTGCTATGTCAAACTCGTGAGCATGAAGTTTTAGCCAGTTTAATAAATCTAGAGAAAATTTGTAGCGGCGAAACGGCGCACAACGAAAGTAAATTATTTCATAGCCATCTTGTTTAATTGGGCGATTTAAAGGAACATCCAGAGGTGTTTGACCATTATCGCCATTACTATCAGTTGTGAGAATTGTAACTTCCACTCCCTCTTTTACTAACGCCGGAGCTAATCCAAGTACCATTTGACTCGGGCCACCGTAAATTAGAGAAATTGAGGGAACAATTTGTAATACTTTCATTTTTTATTTGCTCATGATCAACTCTTGATAAAACTCCAATTGCTGTTTAGCCAAAGCTTTATTGGTATATTGAATCATTGCTTTTTGATAACCCATTTCGCCAAGATTATGAGCAAAATCGGGTTTATCCATTAATTGAACTAAGCAATTAGCAAGAGCTTGAACATCACCTTCAGGAAATACTAAACCAGCATCGCCAATTACATAGGGAATTTCCCCAGAATCAGAACCCATAACAGGAACCTGACAAGCCATCGCCTCAATTAGCACATGACCAAATTGCTCTTTCCAGCCAGCAGAAGTTAAGGTTTTAAACTTGTAAGTTGTTTCTGAAGGTAATATTAAAGTACTCATTAAATTTATATAACTTGCAACCTCGTTATGAGGAACACTTTCGATTAAAATTAATCGTTCTTTAATATTGTTTTCTGCTGCGATTCTGAGTAATTCAGTTTGCAACTCTCCTCGCCCCAATAGTAGTAATTTCCAAGGTTTATTTTTCAATGTAATTAAGGCTTGCAAAAGCGTTAATAAACCCTTCTCTTGCACAAATCGCCCTACAAAACCTACTACAAAATCTTCTTTCTCAATACCCAACTTCGCTGCTAAGTCTGGTTGAGCTTTGGGAGTAAATAAACTTTCATCTATGCCCAGTTGCGGCATGACTTTAATTGCTCCTGTATATCCCCGTTGTCGCAAAACTTCTGCTCCATCTTGATTGCCAGAGATAATGCCGTGGCTGTGGTTGAGGTTATATTTTTCTAATAAAGAAATTGGTAGTTTCAGTTGGTAAGGAAGATTCCACCAAGTAAAAAACACATTTTTTGCTTTTAGTCCTAATAGCTGATTTAAAGCAATCATCTGAGTATAAGCCAAGGCTCTAGAACCTTGTTCAACTTGGATGATTTGCGGGCGAAATTGTTTTAATAAAGATATCAAATCCGCGCCAAAGGTAAGAAGTCCCTGATGATTTTGACTAAAATTAGAAACTGGAACTATTCTAAATTTGCCTTCATCGCGGTATTCAGTTTCAATAATTCTGTTTTGTACACCGCCTGGTTTCCAGCGCTTTGGGACTACAACTGTCACTTCAATGTCAGGTTCTAGTTGAGATAAAGCGCGTAATTTTTCACAGTTAAGGTCTACGATATAAGTGTGACTAGCAACTAAGATTTTCATCTATTCTTTGTTATTCACTAATGACTAATAACCAATGACAAATGACTAATAACTAAACTTGTTTATCCAATCGACTGTAAATTTGACCATCGTTCCATAGTGATTGGATGACAGTACCCAAGGCTTTGAAAAAACCCAAAATGTAGAAAATACCGCGAGTAGCAATTTTGATGGGAGAACCACTTTTATGGCAAGGTGGTCGTCCCAGAACGTGACAGTCAAATAAACGACCGTATAGGCGTAAAGCTTGAGTCGCAGTCAGGTTTTTCAGCCCTAGTAGGAAATGGTTGTGGTAGAAGGTGAGTTGATATTTTAGCGATCGCATACTAATATCATGACAACCCCCTGTTTCTTCGCCTAAATGCACCAAATGGGCTTCTGGGTCGTACCAAATTTTATATCCCGTCTGTCGCACCCGCAAACAAAAATCTGACTCTTCGCGCACTGCACTACCGCGAAACCTCTCATCAAATCTCAGCCCATACTTAGTAAAGATTTCGCGGCGAAATGACATATTACAGCCCCTCGCTGTCAGCACTTGCTGAGGTTTGGTGGTATGTACTAAATCAATATGATACCAAGCAATTCCTGGGTCCATAGCTTCGGGAGGCAAATATTCAATCTGTAAATCTCCTCCAGAATCACCTAATTTCATTCTGTCAAACACCCGACCGGCGACAGCCCCCACTTCTGGATTTTGCAAATAATTTTTAGCATGGGCTGCTAACAATTCTGGGGTTAGCTGAACATCATCATCAATAAATAATATTATTTCACCAGAAGAACGCCGCACAGCATAATTTCGCGCCCCTGGCAAACTTGCCCAATCTAATCGCAACCATTTAATTTTACCTACATCTGCCATTTCTTCTAGGTAGGCTTGAATTTCTGGTTGGTGCGTTGAGGTTTGGTCTACTACTAAAACTTCAAAATTGGGATAATCCTGTTTCAGGACATCTACAATGCTATCTCGTAAAGCTTCCTCTCTACCATAAGTCGGGATAACTACAGAAATTAAAGGATAATTATTCATGATTTTTATTAAGTAATTTTTCTATTTTGATAATAACCTGATAAAAATTAATTTTCATTAACTTTACTAAGCTACTCTTGTCTTAATTTACAGTCATTCAATAACCGAATAACTGATTAAGATTGCTTTTAATTATTTATACTCCCGCCGCAGCCGCATAGAGATTATCAAATAACTCATTTTGCTTTTCGGAGTTATGTACAAGTTGCGCTTGAGCTAATGCTCCTGCACTTAGAAATTCGTAATGTTCTCGTTTATCACTTCTATCAAGAAATTGCATGATTTGTTGCAATGCTTGTTCTGCTAAATAGTCATAAGTGCTATCGACAATTTCCCAATATTCATCAGTTTTAGTTTTCTCTCCATGTAGCCAATTGCTCCAGTGCCTAATTTCATTAATTGGTAACTCTAAAATATAGCCATTTTCACCATTACGAACAAACTCTGGTAAGGCACATACATTTGTCGTAATTACAGGAGTTGCAACAGAAAAACCTTCAATGATACTATAGCCATAAGTATCATGTAATGTTGCCATTAATTGAAAATGGCTTTGCGACAATAGCTCAAGAACTTTGTCATTAGGAATATTTCTATGGAATACAACGTTACTTAATTTCAGTAACTTTAAATCCTCTACATATTTACTGCGATCGGGGAAATCAGTTGGAACACCTGAACCATGTTCCAGTCCCGATATTATATGTACAGTAATCGGCAAACCTAGTTTTTCAGCTTTCTGGGCTAGTCTTAAAGCAACAACTCCGCCTTTACGGGCAATATGATTCCCTATAAATACAAGCTGGAGATTTTGTTGTTCTTGATAAAGTTTTGATTGCTTAACTTTTATTGGGAAGTTGGGATGAATAACATCCACTTTCTTACTTACTTTTTCTTCTATTTTCCAACCTTCTATCCGCTTGATTAATCTCAACTTTGCATAATCAGAAATTGCAATAATTTTTTGACAATTGTCTAGTGCTAATCGATTATTTAATAATTCATAAATTGCTGCCTCAACTTGATTTTGAGGATTTCTATATAAAACACGATGATCCTCAAAGGTGAGAAACCAAGGTTTATTTGTATATAAAATTCTGTTGAAAGAATGAATTGCTTGGTATCTTTGCCATACAGGTTGCCAAGCCATAAAACTGGCTAAAGGATACCAAATTTTTTCTATAGGATATCTGCCTGCGGGGAAAGGCTTGGGGTAGATGAGTGTATGTCGAGAATTTCGAGGTAAGTTGGGAATGCTGAGGTGTTTTTGACCTCCTATGATAACTTTTGCCATTTTTATTTCATTTAAATTGTTTTTAGACGTTTTCTCTTGTTTTTTTGCTCAGGGTCGGCATCTTCCTTATCTTGTTTCTCTAGTTCTGGCAGTTTAAAAAGAACTCCCGCAAAAAACCAATAATAGACAGCAACTGGGTCAACATCTAGAGGATAGTAGTAAGTGTTGTAGCTAATAAACAATATAAACACCCATAAAGCTGCTCCGTAACTGCGGAAATTACGGTTCTTTATGGAACGATAGGTTTTAAAGCCCATAATTGTTAAAGTTGTTACCAAACCCAGAAAAGCTAGTACTCCAATAATTCCAACTTCAAAAAGGACTTTGGGATAGTAAGTTTCTACCAGTTTAGTTTTACCCATTGCGCGGGCAGAGTTAGTTGCTCTACCTAAGCCACTTCCCAAAGGTCCATCTACATTTTTCCAATTCTCTTCAAATTGCTGGACGATAAAATCTTGAGGTGGTGAAGCGTCCCAGCGACTGGTAAAACTCTCGGTTCTCTCTTGGACGACGGTAGGGTTACTTATCATCACAATTCCTAAAACTATAGCCAGTCCTATCCCTATGGGGATAAATTTTTTAAGGTTGCCAATTTGACCAGTCAGCAATAGCAAAATCCCGAAACAGATTGGTACTAAGGCTAAGGCGATTCTTTGTCCAGAAATTACAGCATTGATAAAGACTGTCACTAAAGAACCTAAACCGACTAGCCGCCAAATAAAAGAGGGATCGGTGAAGCCAGTGGCAAAGGTAAAAAAGGTGCTGGAAATTAAGAACCACGCCCATTGCCAAGGGGCTACAAATGTTCCTGGCAGACGAATTACTCCTTCTTCGGGACTATATAAAAGCGCTCCACCAAAATAACACCGGGCTTCTAGTGATGTGACAAATAGGGCATTTCCTTCAAGACCTCTAGTGCCTTGACATATACCAGTTAGTAGTAAGAGGTATTGGATACATCCCAACACACAACAAACCAGTGTGAGAACAATTTGGAGACGCGATAAAAAGAGAAAATCCCGCTTATCCCGAATTAGATAGTAAGCACAACCAATTAGAGGGACATAGCCTAAAAATACTTTTAGCCCCAAAATTCCCATACCTAAAGGTATTTCTTTCTCTGCTTTTTCTAACAGTCCGACGCTAGGCGGGTTAAACTGCTGTCCACCATTGACAAATAAGAGTGTTAGTACACTGCAACCCAAGACAATATAAAGCGGAATTTTAATGCCTTGGGGAATAATTAAAGGTAATCCCTGCTTTCGACAAGTTTGCCAAAGTCCAATTAGCGCTGGAACATAAAAGGCATCTTTAGCTAATTGGAGTATGGGACTACTGCCTAAATAGTAGGTGATAGTACCCCCAACAGGTACGTAAATGATGAAGGCATATAGCGCTTGGCGCGGGTATTTATAAGAAAGGGACATGATGATTATCCCTAAAACACCGGGGACTGCTGCTTTAATTCCACCTACGAAAAAAAGCACAACGCCAACGAATAAACCGCCAAAAGTGGCGGTGGTGAGTAAACTAATCAGTTCTTTACGTGCTAGGGCTGCTTTGCGTTTTTGGGCTAACTGTTCTTTGAGACTAAGAGTAGAAGTTTCCTTAGAAGTCTGCTTTTTCGATTTTTTAGATGTCTTGGATTTTGACTTTATTTTCGGCATAGTAGCGCTGTAGCCTATCAGCATCAAGGTAATACATTATACTTGACAAATATTTTGGGATTGCTGTAAGTTGTACAATCCAAATTCGTCCTTAACTGATTGATTTAATAATTTGCGATTAAAAATGTTAAATTTTAATCTTTTGGAATTATCAAAAAGGTTTTCTCCTGTGTCCAGAATATAAACTGCTCCTGGAAATGGTAATGATTTAATAGCTTTTCCTTTATTCTCTAAAATATCTCTAACTTTACCGTGATCTATATAATATCTATAGTATCCGTAGCCACGATTATACTCTGCGCTTTCGGGCAAATAGTTCAGGTCGTAGCGAATAATGTTACAACTACCGCACATCTTATAAAAATTCCTTCTTTTAATATATACATATTTACTACCTTCCTGATATTTATAACCTTTGTTAATAACCCATCCATCAGAATCAGGATGTTGTTGAATAAATTGGGCTAATTTTTTGCTGACACAATCATCAGCATCAATTGCCATAGTGTGAGTCGGAGAAAATTGTTGAGCATAAATCAATCCTTTCAGGATTTTACGCCCTTTATCTGTGTCTCCTTTCGCTACAGGGTTAGTCTCGTTGGGAGGAGAAAAATCAACTGTAAGATATGTAATATGAGAATGGGTGAATTCTATTTTTGGCTTTTCGTGACAAACAACAATAACGTGAAAGTTAGGTGAGGTTTGGTTACAAACTGATTTAATGCATCTTTCAAATAATTGGGTAACACGTTCCCAGGAATTGGAAAATTTTGCACTTTTAAGTGGGATAACAAAAACAAGCATGATATTATCCTTGGATAAAGTTTAGGAATCTGCTTTGAGTTTTAAAGTTAATTTGCTTAAGAGGCAATAGTAAAAGAAGCATTTTTGAGTATTGCTGAGTTTGTTTAAAAATAAAATATGAGTTTTATAGGGAAGAATCTCGAAGTAAATAATAACACGTTCAGACTGATGTGATGACGTGGTGAGTTTTTTGATAATTAATTAGTCGGACATTATATAACAATACAAATAAAAATGTCACAGCTTCTACAGATAACCAAGGCTGGTTAATTTGTAGAAGCTGTGACGGGAAATTGGCGTTTGTTAAAAGCTGAGATAATAGCTAATTTAGTCCATCAGATGTTGCTGGACTTTTGAAACTAATTCATTTGTCCAGTAGTTGGTAAGTTCGGCATTGGCAGCTTCTACCATGACTCTGATTACTGGTTCTGTACCAGAGGCGCGAACCAAGATTCTACCAGAATCACCCATTGCCGCTTCAGCAAGAGCGATCGCTTGTTGCACCGGTTCGCAATCTTGCCACCCCAAACGGCGATCGCGATCTGTAACTCGCACGTTTCGCAATATTTGCGGATATGTCTGGAAGCTTTGATCTACTAATTCTGCTAGGGAAACACCCGCTTCTTTCACCAAAGCTGCGATATGCAAGGCTGTTAACAAGCCATCTCCAGTTACAGCATAATGACGGCAAAGAATATGACCTGATTGTTCGCCGCCTAACATTCCCCCAGTTCGCTGCATTTCGGCTTGTACGTATTGATCGCCGACTGCGGTACGAATTAATTTACCACCAATTTGTTGCCAAGCTTTTTCAAAGCCCAAGTTGGCCATGACTGTAGATACAATCAAGTTGTCTGGTAGTTGTTGGTTTTTTTGTAAATGCCGTCCCCACAGGTAGAGAATGTAATCGCCGTTAACTTGTCTGCCAGTATTGTCTACTGCTAAGACGCGATCGGCATCGCCATCAAAGGCAAAGCCGATATCGGCGTTGTGTTCTTGGACTGTGGCGGCAAGAATATCTAAATGAGTGGAACCGCAGTTAACATTAATGCGATCGCCATCTGCTTCGTTATGCAAGCAGATCACCTCTGCCCCCATTTCTGTAAAGACTGATGGCGCTAACCCCACTGCTGCACCCCACGCCAAATCTAAAACAATCTTCATTCCCTGAAGATTGAGGGCACTGTTTAAGGGTTTTTTTAACGCCTCGCCATAATGCCCCACTAACTCAAAACGTGAGTAATGTCGTCCGCAATTACTGACTTTAGCAATAGGTGATATTTTCCCACGCAGTCCCGCTTCTATTTCTGCCTGTAATATTTGCGGTAACTTTCCACCATTTGCACCAAAAACCTTAATTCCATTATCCTCTGGGGGATTGTGGCTAGCAGAAATCATTACTCCACCGATCGCATCACTGATGCTGGTGAGATAGGCAATGCAAGGAGTGGGACATAATCCCAAATACCAAACTTCTAATCCTGCTGCTGTTAACCCTGCACTCAAAGCCATTGCTAGCATATCGCTGGAGTTTCTAGAGTCCTGTCCGAGAATGACTGGCCCTATTTGAGTAGCATGGTTACGTAAAACAATCCCCGTCCAAAAACCAACTTGCAATGCTAAGGGCGCACTCAGCAATTCTCCGACTCGCCCGCGAATGCCATCTGTACCAAATAAAGGATTTGCCGGTAGTGGGATTAAATTCAGTCCAAAACTGCTTTCAATCCCTTTGCCCAATCCTTCAGCTTCGGAAGGAGAATCTCCAGGAATGCCTGGTATCCGAGTTATAGATGAAACCATATATTTAAACACTCCACACAATCACACTGAAAAATAGCGCTTTAGACTTTATTCAGCAATTTTGACATGCTTTTTCTCTTTAGAAATTCGTCTGCTTTTACGTAATTATACTGAATTACAGACTTTCTAATTGTAAATATTTCATGAAGCCAGTATTGGTTTTTACATTATTAGTAAAGTCTCCATATTTTAGCTAATTATTCCTTTTATGCCATTAGCTTGAGTCGTGATTTTTATCTGTATTTAGTTCACATTTTGCAATGCTATGAACAAGAAATACAATGTAAGGAATATTACCTAGATTTCATTATGAATATTTTTAGAAAAACTAATAATGAAAGCAAAAGTTAGCTTATAACAACAGAAAATCAAAACACCGGAATGTAAAGTTATATTACCGTACTTTTATTGCTGTGTAAAAAACTACAAAGTCATCGCCGCTTAAAAAATTTTAATATAAATTCTCATCAAATAGTTTTAAGGTAACGTTTTAATGGCTTTTTTAGCCGTTAGTGAATTAAAACTCGGCAGTTAACTTTTTAAAGTTGAGAAATTTAGCATGAGCAGCAATTTAGCAACCAAATTACGTGTAGGCACTAAGAAAGCCCACACAATGGCAGAAAATGTAGGTTTTGTCAAGTGCTTTTTAAAAGGAGTAGTAGAAAAAAACTCTTACCGGAAACTAGTTGCTAACTTCTACTTCGTCTACTCAGCGATGGAAGAAGAAATGGAAAAGCACCGCCAGCACCCAATTCTTTCTAAAATCAACTTTCCCCAGCTAAACCGCAAGTATACCTTAGAGCAAGACCTGAGTTATTACTTTGGTGCTAACTGGAGAGAGCAAATCAAACTATCTTCCGCAGGTGAAGCTTATGTAAAGCGCATCCGAGAAATCTCTGCCACAGAACCAGAACTGTTAATCGCTCATTCATATACTCGTTACTTGGGCGACTTATCTGGGGGACAAATTCTCAAAAACATTGCTGTAACGGCGATGAATTTGTCTGATGGGCAAGGAACAGCTTTTTATGAGTTTCCAGAAATTCCTGATGAGAAGGGATTTAAAGCAAAGTATCGCCAAATTCTGGATGAATTACCCCTTGACGATGCGGCAACCGATCGCATTGTTGAAGAAGCAAACGCCGCCTTTGGAACGAACATGAAGATGTTCCAAGAATTGGAAGGCAATTTGATTAAAGCGATCGGTGTAATGGTGTTCAACAGCCTCACACGCCGACGGACACGCGGTAGTACTGAACTCGTCACTGCTGAGTAACGGTATTGACATTGCGGAGTATGGTGTGTGGAGTCTAAGTCCAGATAGCCTGATGCAAGATAATTCATAGATATTTCTGGAATAAGAGCGATTAACGCTCAAAATATTTAGGGGCAATAGCCTTGTGACTGTTTTCTATTCGTGAAAGCAAGCATGGGGAGATTGCCCCTCAATTGTGATTAAAGGAGTTAGGAGCCATTCGATTTTAGATTTAGGATTCAAAATTAGGTAATTTCTGGGCGATCTTCATCCTAAACTGGATATTGCTGTGCGATCGCTATCTTTATCTTGTAGCGGTAAATCATATCTATCATACAGAACTTTTATATGTCGGCTAAATTGCTCCTCGATAAAATAGCTGCTAGAAAATTCACTTGCAAAAGAAACTTGATGAAAGTGATAATCTAGATTTAGTAGATTGTAAACAAGTCTTAAAGAATAATCATCGTCCAGAAATCTACATCAAATAGTGAAATACCATATTTTCCTTCCAACCTCCGATTTAAAGTTTTTAGTAACCAAGACCATTGAGGTTTGAGGGTGGGATCGATACGGTTCCCAAATACAGGATTAAAAATTTTCCAGCCAAATTTATAGTTGCTCCTCACAGAAGGTTAGTAGGAGAAGTTGCAAGATATGCAATTAATCGAAACTGAAGAGTCTCAAAATTATCTTGATTTAGCTAAGTCTTTAGCAAAGGAATTTGCCGAAACTGCTGTAGAGCGGGATGCCCAAGGGGGAACACCAAAACATGAACGCGATCGCTTGCGCCAAAGCAACTTACTGAAACTGATCGTACCCACAGAATACGGTGGTTTAGGACAAAGCTGGATTACTGTTCTGCAAATTACCCGCGAGTTTGCCAAAGTTGATAGCTCTATTGCTCACGTCTTTTCTTACCACCATCTAGGTGTCGTTATTCCTCATATCTTTGGTTCAGCACAGCAAAAACAGCGATATTACTCAGAAACTATTCACAACAATTGGTTTTGGTGCAATGCCCTTAACCCTTTAGATAAAAGAACTACTCTGACACCAGAAAATGATTATTTCCGTCTCAACGGCATTAAAAGCTTTTGCTCAGGCTCTCAAGACTCGGATATATTGCCGATCGCTGCCACTCATCAAGAAACTGGTGAATTGAATATTTTGGCAATTCCCACCCAACGGCAAGGCGTTACAGTTCATCATGATTGGGATAATATGGGGCAACGCCAAACAGATAGTGGTAGTGTTACTTTTGAAAATGTGTTGGTATACCCTGAAGAAATTCTTGGTAGTAGAGACAAAGCCAATCAACCCTTCAATACTATTCGTGCCTGCTTAACTCAATTGAATCTTGCTAATATCTACCTGGGAATTGCACAGGGAGCATTTGAAGCGGCTAAAACATATACTTCCACTAATACCAAACCTTGGCTGACATCAGGTGTAGAGAGTGCAACCCAAGATCCTTACATCCTTCAAAACTATGGCAAAATCTGGGTTGATCTCCAAGCAGGCGTGTATCTTACTGAGCAGGCGGGAGAATTACTACAAGCAGCTTGGGAGCGGGAATGGTCACTTACCGCCGAACAACGGGCAGAATGTGCGCTTTTGGTTGCTACTGCCAAAGTCTTCGCAACTAAAGTTGGTTTAGACATTACCAACCGGATATTTGAAGTTATGGGCGCACGCGCTACTAGTGCCAAATATGGCTTTGATCGTTATTGGCGTAATCTCCGCACATTCACTCTGCACGATCCAGTAGATTACAAAATCCAAGAAATCGGAAAGTGGGCATTAAATGATGAACTGCCAAAACCCAACTTTTATTCATAGTTATAGCGATTCTTTCATCAAGCTAAAGACGCTTATGTTGCCCACTTCACAAGATTGGATAGTTTATTATTTGTTGAAAATCCTTTAAGAAGCAATTAAGTTCTTGAGAGCATATTGAGCTTCAGTGTTTTCTAGATTTATTTGTAGCACTGCTCGAAAAACTGCTGCCGCCTCTTGTTTTGAGCCATCACCAGATTCACCATAAGAAATCTCTCTGCCAAGTTTGATGTAAAGTTTTGCCATTTGGCGACGTGGCAATATTTTCAGGCTAACCATAGACTTTCAGCTTAAAATAACTAAGTCAATCTTCAAACCAAGCTTAATCTCAGTATTTAAGTTTGTAACCCGTAAAACTTCTCATACTGAGAAAATCAGGCAAAAATATGGCAACGAAAATTCCTGTCACAGTGATTACAGGCTTCTTAGGTAGTGGAAAAACCAGCCTAATTCGCCACCTGCTACAAAACAACCAAGGTCGTCGCATTGCCGTTTTAGTCAATGAATTTGGCGAACTCGGTATTGATGGTGAATTATTAAAATCCTGTCAAATTTGCCCCGAAGATGGTGAGGGCGACACTAATATCTTTGAATTAACCAACGGCTGCTTATGTTGCACCGTACAGGAAGAGTTTTACCCGACGATGCAAGAGTTAATCAAGCGGCGGGATAGCATCGACTGCATTTTGATTGAAACCTCTGGTTTAGCCTTACCAAAACCATTGGTGAAGGCTTTTCGCTGGCAAGAAATTCGCAACGCCGCCACTGTGGATGCGGTAATTACGGTGGTAGATTGTGCGGCGGTAGCAGCAGGGACATTTGCTAGCGATCCAGATGCGATCGCAGCCCAGCGCCAAGCAGATGATAATCTAGAACATGAAACACCCTTGCAAGAACTGTTTGAAGACCAACTTGCTTGTGCAGACTTAGTGGTGTTAAATAAAATTGACTTGGTGGATGCTGAGACAAAAGCGAGAGTTGAGGAATTAATTAAGCAAGAGTTGCCCAGAGTGGTGAAGATTGTCGAGAGCGATCGTTCTCAACTAGACGCATCTATATTATTAGGATTCCAAGCCGCAGTTGAAGATAATTTAGATTCTCGTCCTAGTCATCACGATACCGAAGAAGACCACAATCACGACGAAGAAATTACTTCAACTAATTTAGTTTTGGATCGTACCTTTGATCCAGAAAAGCTGCAACAGCAGTTAGAGAAATTAGCACAACAACAAGAAATTTACCGGATAAAAGGCTTTGTCGCAGTGCCAAATAAATCTATGCGTTTGGTAATGCAAGGTGTAGGAACCCGATTTGATAAATTTTACGATCGCCCCTGGAAACCTGAAGAAGCCAGGCAAACCCGCTTAGTTTTTATCGGACGTGATTTGAAGTCTTCAGAAATCGAATCGCAACTTGTAGCTTTATAAGTATAGTCAGATCCCCGGCTTCTTTAAGAAGTCGGGGATCTATATTCTGAGAAGATACGAGTTAGGAATCACTCGTTAATTCAAAACAAATAATAACTGAAAATTCTTCACTTTACAAAAATATGACGATCTCTCAGCTATTTAACGTCGCCAACCTTTTCGTTTTGCCATTTTGGGCGCTAATGATTTTATTGCCAAACTGGAAAGTTACACGGCAGATAATGTCATCATATTTACCCTTTGTGCTGTTAGCCGGAGCGTATTTGTATTTGTTTATCAGCAGTATTACGCCAGAAAATGCCCAAGCTTTATCAAATCCTCAATTAGCTGATATTGCACGATTCTTTACAGATGAAACGGCTGCTGCAACAGGTTGGATTCATTTTTTAGTGATGGATTTATTCGTCGGCCGTTGGATTTATTGGGAAGGGCAAAAAACAGGTATTTGGACAATTCACTCTCTTGCACTGTGTTTGTTTGCTGGCCCTATGGGATTACTGTCTCATATCTTGACTTACTGGATTGCTAAGACATTTTTCCCGAAATTTGAGCAGAATGAAACGGTGACAGTAGGAGAAAAAGCTGCCTCATAATCTGGCACGTAGTAGGGTAGGATAGCTGTGCTACCCTACTTTAATAATTAACCGTTGTCGTGTCTATAGTCGGCATCTAACCAACAGCGTGGTAGAACTTCACCCGAAGGAAAAACGAGATTTTCCTTTTTAAAAGTATCAAGTTGCTGTTCTTCTTGACCTTCTTGGTCTTTTGCATGAACAACATCATTATTCGGGTCAATTAATTCCTGAATTTCAACAATCTTGACTAATTCGCCACTATCTTTGACTTGTAAAAGCATAGAAATTGCCTCAATGAGTTTGCATGAAAGTTCAAAGCGAGTCTCAATATAAACTCGCTCAAATCTAAACTGATTTTGAACGCGGATATTCCTTAATTATTAAAGGAAATTTTTATCAGAAATCCACACAGAAATTACACGATATTCATCTGTGTGTCTTTAGAGTTAACTTTTATAAAATAGATACAGCAAAGATATACCTAATTCAGCAACTAAAATAGAATTAGGAAATGCTGATTAATAAAATTGTCAAACTAAGATAATCTTGGTTTTAGCAATTAGAACTCGCGTTGATATTTTTCTAAAATATCAACTAAAGTAACCTGGCATTGCAGTGGCAGTAAATCGATTAAAGGAATTTCACTTCTACCGCCGCCAATTTTTACTGAAATCGATTCCAAGACTTTTAAAACTTGGTCTTCATTTACACTGTTGGAAGTAATTAAAGGATAGAGTCGTTCGGCAACAAGGGTATGCAGTTTGGCATTGGATAGATAAAGATGCCATTTGGCAATGTCTATGTAGACATTTTCGCCAATTTCAGCTGCTAGGGCTTCTAGTAATTCCGTGGTGTTAGTCTTAGCCATAAAAATAACCCTACATTAAGAAAAAGTGCGAAATCTCAGGCTTTTTTACATTATCACTCAATTAAAAGGCTGATTCCACTACCACAGGTTACAATCGCCCCAGCATTAGTAGTCCGTCTTCAGGTGGATTTGGGTGGAGTTTCGGTGTAGTTAGCGATCGCACTAATATAAATCAGATGCGCTAACACTATTCCTGTCCAACTTAAAGTCACCCAGGGCAGCCACTCCCAGGTAGTGCCTTTCAAAATGTGGAAAAACCACAAGCCAGAGTTAATCGTAGCAGCGATCGCTACGTGGGTGGCAAAATTCATCCGATCATCGATCTTACGATAATCAGCGTCTTTGCGATCGGGTTTGCGAGGCCAACGAGGAGGCATAAATATTTGTTACAGATTTAAATACACCCTATTTATTCTAAGGTTTTTGTGGCAGTGGTTGCTATTAGACCCTTACAACCGGAAGAAGCAGGGGGCAAGGGAGAGAATACAAAATTACCTCTTTCCCCCCTGCTCCGTTGTCCCTGCCCCTCTGCCTCTTTTCTTTCCCCTCTGCTCCCTGCTCCTCTGCCCCTCTGCCTCTTCCCAATGCCCCATGCCCTATAGATAATTCATCAACCTAGTGGATGACCTTTTAAGTTATCTCAGTTAAAAATGATTCATCTGTTTGATAGAGGGAGCAAATATATCCACTTGTGAATATGGAAAGAACCTTTAGAGGTGAATAAAAATGGCTAAGGCAAACCCAGTTGAAATGCAAAAACACTTAAAAGGTGTTGACTACCCTGCTGGAAAGAAAGACTTGATTAAGCACGCTAAAAAGCAAGGGGCAGATAAGGAGATTATTTCTCTGTTAGAGAAACTGCCAGATGATGAGGAGTTTGATAGCCCAGCTGATCTCAACAAAACTATAGGTGAGATAATCTAGGTTATTGCTCTGGCGGGGAATAATCTCCTGATTTCCCGCCACTCTTACTTATTAAACGAATCGATTCAATTTGAATCGACTTCTCTAAGGCTTTTGCCATATCGTATAAAGTCAGCGCAGCTACAGAAACAGCAGTTAAGGCTTCCATCTCTACACCAGTTTCAGCTTTAGTTTTGACTGTGGCTTGAATTTGATAACCAGGTAGTTGCGGGTCGGGTATAATTTCGACCGCTATTTTTTGCAAAGGCAACGGATGACATAGAGGAATTAAAGCGGCTGTTTGCTTGGCTGCCATAATCCCAGCCAATCTTGCAGTTGCTAATACATCACCTTTTGGGACATTTCCGGCTTGAATAGCAGCAAAGGTTGTTGGTAGCATTCGCACATTGGCAGCAGCTACTGCTTGGCGGATGGTGGGTGCTTTATCAGACACATCTACCATCTGTGCCTGTCCGTGTTGATCTAGATGAGTTAAGCTGGCAAAATTAGATAGAAAATTATCTTGCGTCATTTAGTTGAACGTGTTAATATAGATTGTCGGTGAGGGCGTGTAGCTCAGTGGACTAGAGCACGTGGCTACGGACCACGGTGTCGGGGGTTCGAATCCCTCCTCGCCCGTTTTATCAGGCTAAGAGTCAAAAGTTAGGAGTGAGGAATTAAATTTCCTCACTCCTAACTTTTAAGTTTTTCAAGGCATAAGCATCTGGAGCTAGACCTAGTGCAAAGCGCAGGGAGTTGGGTAGGTTTTTGCTCGACTGGGTGACGAAGATGACAAGTGCAACAGAAGTCATCGCAGCACCGTAGCCAAACATATCGCGGTAGCCGACTTGTTCTGCGATGATGCCCAAAAGAGGAGCAGCGATCGCAATTCCGAGGTCAAGTCCAGCTATGCATAGAGCAAAAATTTGTCCCCGTTCTTCTGGCAGTGAACGGTCTGCCATCATCACGATCATCATCGAGATTAGTGTACCACCACCAGCACCTTCAGCGATCGCAGCCAATAAGAAAACCATCGGACTGTGAGCCTGCCACAGCAGGATTAACGCTAAAACATAACAAAAAATACCAAAGGTGATAAACAAACCACGACCAAAGCGATCGCTTGCTTTACCAGCAAATATCCTGATACTAAAACTAGAAATTGCCGAAGCTGTAAAAAACAGTCCGCCATTGAAGTCTACCTGACTGGATTTGAGGAACAACGAGACAAAGGTATGTACAGCACCGATGGACAAACCAACCAGCAACATAACTAGAGTTGGAACTTTCACCTGTGGACTGTTCAAAATTTGCCAATAATTGCGTAGGCGTAGCCCGTCGTAGACATCCTCTGCCTCCGTTTGCTCTTGTGTCTGCACTGGCGGATTTATGACTTGTACAATTCCCAAGAGAGCGAAAAAACCCAATTCCGCAGATACCAGAAATAATATTCCGTAACCACTTGTAGCTTCTAAATACCCACCCAAGGCAGGGCCAATTGCTAAACCAAGGGGAGTTCCTAGTGTCATGTAACCAATGATTTCGCCACGAGTTTCTGCGGGAGCTAAATCTGCGATTAAGGCACTGTAGCCAGTTGTAAAAGCAGCAACGCTAATACCGTGAAAAATCCGCACCATGATCAACAGCCCAATTGATTGAGTTGCCAAGTAACCAAAAGGTGCGATCGTAGCTACTATCGTACCAATCAACAAGACAATTTTTCGACCACGTTCATCGGCTAACCGTCCCAGCATTGGGCGAAATAGCAATAACCCAATGGCGAAACTGCCCATCACAATCCCAATTTCTTGCTTGCTTGCGCCCACATCATCGATGTAAAGCGGTAAGGTTGGTAAGAGCGAAGACAAACTCGACCAGAATAATAAACCTGCTGTAAATAAAACCAGCAGGTTGCGCCGTAGTTCGGTGTCAAAAGTATTAAGTGCTTTCAAGGTAGATGCAATTGGATGAGTTGTTTGTCATTTGTCATTTGTCCTTTGTTATTTGAACAATGACTAATGACTAATGACTAATGACTAATGACTAATCATTACTATTGTTACGTTACTTAACATTTTTTGCTACTACTTCTCGCACGCGATAGATAGGCCGCCCTTGAGATTCATGGTATGTACGCATAAGCAATTCTGCTAAAAGACCAAAGCAAAATAACTGCACCCCAGTTACTAGCAGGAGAACAGCTAAACTTAGCAAGGGGCGATTGCCAATCATCTCACCTAAAGCTAATTTGACAAAAGTCAAGTAAATTCCGATCACTGTGCCTGAAACCATTGAAATCAAGCCCAACAGCCCAAAAACGTGCATCGGACGGGTGAGGAATTTTTTCATAAATAGAATGGTTAACAAATCCATCAACACCCGGAATGTCCGCCAAATCCCATACTTACTGCGACCAAAACGACGGGCGTGATGACGCACGGGTATTTCAGTAATTCTAGCTCCTTCGATGTACGCCAAAGCCGGTAAAAATCGGTGTAGTTCACCGTAGAGGTTCATATCTGCCAACAGTTCTGCACGATAAGCTTTCAGCGAACAGCCATAATCATGAATATTCACGCTAGTAGTGCGACGAATTAGCCAGTTAGCAATTTTGGAAGGAAGTAACCGATTTACAGCACCATCTTGGCGATTTTGCCGCCAACCACTTACCAAATCGTAACCCTCATCCAGCTTTGCTAATAACATAGGGATATCAGCCGGATCATTTTGGAGATCGGCATCTAAAGTAACGATCGCTTTTCCGACTGCATAATAAAATCCAGCAGCCATCGCCGCAGTTTGTCCGTAATTGCGACGCAAAATTACCGCCTTTAAATCAGTGCGGTTTTGCGCCTCTTTTTTCAGAAAATCCCCGGAACCATCTGTAGAACCATCATCCACACAGATGATTTCATAATTTACCTGGCTAGAAGATAAAGTAGATGCGATCGCTTCTAATAAAAGCGGCAAACTTTCCACCTCATCATGTATCGGCACCACCACCGAAACATCTGGGACAATAGCCGAAATCACCCCATTCTCCTCACTCAACCCTTGATAAACCTTCCCACTCCTCATATACCCCTGCGTCCTCAGCGTCTCTGTGGTTCGTAACTCTTAAAAACTCTACCAGCACCTCGGAGCTGCTGATAATACGACAGACTAACAGCATCTCCCTGTTCCGAGAGAATATCAACCCCAATTCCATCCCGTCCCTGATCTTTACCAGAACTATGGATGTAATAACCATCCGCCAAATAAAGTGCGACATGGGTTGCTTTTTGGTTAGTTCCAAAAAATACCAGATCCCCGGGTGCTAGTTCTGCAATCGTAATTGGTTGGGTAAATCCTTCCTGTTGATAGGCATCTCTAGGTAGCCAAATCCCCACCGAAGCAAACGCCGCCTGCATCAATCCAGAACAGTCATAATTTGGCCCAACCGTACCACCCCAAAGGTAATAATTTGATTGTTGCATCGCTTTTTGGGTAAAGGCGATGACCTCTGCGAGGAGTTTCTTAATTTCAGATTCAGAAAATGTTGCAGCCTGATAAGGTACAGTAGCAGGTTGTAATGAATCAAAATCTGAAAGAGATAACCATCCCGGATAGTCATCTTCACACAAATACACCTCGACCGCTAAATTTTGACGATTTGATGTTACCCACAAATGCCTCCCAGATGCAGATTGAGTTGCTAAACGTGTACATTCAGGAGAATCATATAAATTTAGGTCAGCTAAACACTGATACTCCCCTAATTTTGGATTTTGGATTTCGGATTTTAGATTAAAGGACATTATTAGAGAATGATTTTTTTTAATAAAGACGAACAACTCGAAAATATTGGTAATGGCATTTTAGATGCAACTTGGGCAGCATTTCCGACTTTAGCCCGGAATCAAATTGCCCTGACTTGGGTTGTTTACGATCCACCAGTGCTAGTAAATACTGGTGGGGCGCTGACTCCCAACGCTTTTTGGGATCATCCAGTCCGTGGTTTTACTTATCGCGGTGTTGAACGGATTTATCCCGCCAGTGTAGTCAAGCTATTTTACCTGGTGGCGGTAAATGAATGGCTAGAAAAAGGCATGAGTCAGACCTCCAAGGAATTGGAACGCGCCTTGCGGGATATGATTGTCGATTCTAGTAACGATGCTACCAGCTTGGTTGTGGATATTTTAAGTGGTACTACATCCGGGCCCGAATTACCAACCGGGCCCTTTGAAACCTGGAAATATCAGCGTAATATCGTTAACCGCTATTATCAATCTTTGGGTTGGGAAGAAATGGAGACGATTAATGTCTGTCAAAAAACCTGGGGTGATGGGCCTTATGGACGAGAACGGGCATTTGCGGGAGAGTTACTAGAAAATCGCAATATGTTGACAACAAATGCGATCGCTAGGTTATTGCATAGTATTGTAGGTGGCGTGGCGGTTTCCAGTGTGCGATCGCAAGCAATGATGGCTTTACTCAAACGTCCTCTCAATGATTTACCCACTGACACCGAGGAGAATCAAGTAACAGGTTTCTTGGGTGGTGGAATTCCTAAAAATGCTCAAATTTGGTCAAAAGCAGGCTGGACAAGTCAAGTTCGCCATGATGCAGCGTATATTGAGTTACCGGAACAGCGCCCTTACCTCTTAGTGGTATTTACTGAAGGTAAAGTGCAGGCTAAGAGTCAGGCTATTTTGCCCTTTGTTTCTGGGCTAGTTGCTGATGCGATCGCCAATCTTTAGCAATCCTAAATCATTCGCGAATAACAAGATCCCCGACTTCTTCAAGAAGTCGGGGATCTGAGGCTAACGATTTTCACAAATCAAATAGGATTGCTATATTTCAACTTAAATTCGTCAAACTTCACTACTTCCGAATCAGGTTTGTGAGTGTCAAAGCGATAACTACTTATTGTCCCTGCCCCCGTATCAAAAATACTAAAAACCGTAATATTATTACTCGAAATATAAGGTATCGGCTTTCCATCTTCACCCAACAAAGGGGCAATTGTGGGCACTATTGGTTCCAAACCATTGGGATCGCCAACCTTAACATAATCCTCTTGATATCCAATTGGCACTTCTCGCTTTCTGTCACCCCAAGCAGCGCCGTAAGTATTGCCCACATTAGATGTTTCTAGAAAGTGCATTCCACTGGGACTAACAAAACGATTCCACAAATGGGAATGCCCATAGAATACTAATTGCACATTAGCCGCTTCTAATAAAGGCACAACATCGCGGATAATATAATCTGCATCTTTGGGGTATTCGTAACGCACAGCTTTAATATTATTACCATCTCGTTCAATTATTTGAACAGGTTCTGTATAAGCAGGAACTATATTATCACCCAGAGTATGGGGAGGATGATGGAACATCACAACTTTGTATTTTGCTTGTTTAAACTCAGGGCTGTTGAGTTCTGCTTCTAGCCAATTATACTGCTTGCTGCCTTTAGCAATTGGCTCGTAAATTAGCTGTCCATAACCCCAATCTTCAGGATTATTTAAATCCTTTTCAGTTTCTCTATATCTACCCTTACGCTTTCCATCTAAGCTAGGAGTCCGCCACATATTCGTAGCGTAAAGTACTACCAAACGTACATCACCAAAGCTAACTGCATAATACCTTTTTCCACCCTCTTTACTTTTTGGTAAAGAGAAAATCTCTTCGTAGGTATTAGTATTAAAAGAATTATCTATTAAAGATTTGTCTCGATAAATTTTTTGAGCAACGACGCGGGGAATTGTATCATCAAATTCATCATTTAAACTTCCCATCCTGGCAAATCGCCCCATCACCTCATGATTACCAATGCAAGTAAACATGGGTGCGTGTTGAATTATTTGTCCACCAGTGTAGGTTATCTTAATGTCGTTGTGCGTCATTTCATAAGTAGCACGACCTTGTAAGCCGGGAAACAACGCACCACCACTATTATCATCAAACCATTCTGAGGCGCGATCGCTAACATTCACTAAATCACCAGCAAACCACACCCCATCAACTCGTCCAACTGTTTCTACCACTTTTTGCAGATTTGCTGCTGTCATCGGCTTTAATTGATGATCTGAGGTAAGTAAAATTTTTAGTGGTGTATCTGGTTTGGGAGTAGCTGCAAGGGTAAAAACATCACTGTTAATACTCTCGCCGTCTTCTCGCACACTCGTAACCCGATAGTTTAACCGCACACCAGGAGTTAACCCACCTACCTCAGCCTCATGTCGCCAAATGTCACGCTGAACTGGTTTTTGATAAACTTCACCGTCTTTGGTTTGGTTTCCAACTCTTGATTGCTGGTCTTCACGAGTGCGATTGAGTTTAGTAGTATTTGCCTTAGCAGTTTGTTTAAGATTTTCACCGTAAGTTACTGTGTGGTTAACACCAGCAAACTCAGTGAACCAAACTACTTGCACTGAGGTTTCAGTTGGCACTTGTAAAAATGGATCGGTGAGCAGTTGGGGTGCTGATGTCATAATTGTTTGCCCAAATGAACGCACGCTTACCAGAGTAAGGCATATTACAAGCGCAAGCATAGCCACTAAGGAAATTTTACGGCTGTGTAAGCGTCTGAGCATGAGTAACATCCCAAATTTTTAGAGTATTCACCGACTGAACGCAAGCTTCGTTCGTTTAGTCATTAGTACTAATGATTAATGACCAAGGACAAATGACCAATAACCAATGACCAATGACTAATGACTCTTAACTAAATGGTTTCCAACCTGCTAGCAAATTCGGGTAAGCTACAGGTGTGGGGAAAATGTTCTGGAAGCCAGTTTGACGTTCTTGTGGCTTTTCTTTACCCATATTCCAAAGGGATTCATAGAAAAAGAAGGAGACTCCAGCAAAATTGCGATCGCGGATTTTTTGCACTTGTGTCTGAATCTGTTGCATCGGCACAGATCGGTTTTTTAACCCAGCCAAAATGCCCACACTCACTGGAATATGGCTCTTTGCTGCTTTCACTTCTGGATATTCTAATTCGTTAACAAAAACATTCAAATCATCACGATATATCTGCAAAACTAAGTCTTCAATAATTCCTAGCCGTTCCCACTTTTGCCAGTCCGCTAAAAAGAACTCGTAGGAAAAACGTTGAGGATTAGGTGCAATGGAAACTAGGCAATCTTTTTTAGTAGCTTTGATGGTTTTGAATACCCGTTTCATAAACTCGGTAATTTTGTTAGCTCTCCAACGCACCCATTCTGGATCTCTAAAATTTTTGGAGGGAGCTTTACCACGGTGTTCTTTTTTGTAAAGTGCCACTGTGTAAGCATCGTAACCTAATTCTGATGGTAAGCCAAAATGGTCATCAAATTGAATGCCATCAATATTGTAGTTTCTGACAATTTCAACGATTAAATCTTGGATAAATTGTTGTACTTCTGGGCGAAAGGGATTTAGCCAAACACGGTTATGCGTGCCTTCTTTGACAATCCGAGTCCCGTCGCTGCGGCTAGTGAGCCATTGGGGACGATTTTTAGCTAATAGGGAATCGGCTGGTGCCATGAAGCCAAATTCAAACCAGGGAATCACTGTTAGCCCTTTTTGATGTCCCACATCGACAATTTCTTTGAGGATATCTCGCCCTTGTAATCCGGGTGTGGGATCGAGCGATCGCCCAATTACTTTTTGGGCAACTTTACTGGGATACAATGTATATCCCCAATTCCAAACCGCCGGATATATGGTGTTAAAATTGAGTTCATCAAGGCGTTGCAAAGATCCCTTGAGGCGATCGCGCTCAAATAACACATCACTATCAATATTCGTTAACCACACCCCCCTTAACTCAGATGCTAGTTTTGGCGGCAGATTAATTTGAGCGTTCAATGGGAACGATAGCATCACCGTAGCTACCACACTCAAGGTAACGATAACGGCAAATAACCCCGACTTTCTGCTTTGGCGAATATTCCACCAAGAAGGATCAACACACCACTTGACAAACCTTTTCATCATTTGCTACAGACATTATCCAATTATGAACAATCAGCATGAATAGCGATCGTTTCGATTGTAAGCGGTGACATACTCCCACACCTCAGCAAGCTGTAGGTGTGGGCTTCTCAGCGACTCCCGGTATCCCGTCGGACATTAACTGAGCTTTAAAGTCGGGATGCCCCACCGACCTATTTTTAATTACAATGGCTGCGTTATGATCACGATCCAAAGAACAACCGCAACTGCATTCATGCCATCTTTCATGCAACTTTTTAGGGACTTTTACCCCACAACTAGAACATTCTTGAGTTGTGCCAGATGCTTTAACAGGGATTACCAACAAACCAGCATTTTCGGCTTTGTTTGTCAGTTTTGATAAAAAATTACTCCAACCAGCATCATGTACAGATTTTGCAAGTTTAGATTTTGAAAGCCCTTTTATATTTAAGTCTTCATGAGCAATTACATCATACTTTTTCAGTAAATTATTAGCAGTTTTAAAATGAAAGTCTTTGCGTTTATCAGCAACCTTTTTATGCTGTTTACTCAAACGCTTAATAGCTTTTTGTCTGCGATTACTTCCCGAATTGCGTCGTGAAACACGCTTTTGAATAACTCTTAATCGTTTTTGTGCTTTGCGATAGGGTTGAGGAATAGCTACTGTTTCTCCATCAGCAGTTGTTAAAAACTCCTTCAGTCCCATGTCAATACCAGTTATTGATTTTGGGTTAATATCTGGTTTGATTTCTGGAACTGTAGAATCTTCCAGGCTGAGAGTTAAGTAATATCCGTCAACCTTTTTGCTAATAGAAGCCGTTTTAACCTTAAATCCATCAGGTAACGAACGATGCAAGATAACTTTGATTTTACCTAGTTTTGGTAAATCAATTAAATTACCTTCCAAACATCCGTCTTTTATTTGTGGATATGTGAAAGTGCGGTATCTACTGCGAGGTTTAAATCTTGGCTTACCGCTTCTTTTACCATTACTATCCCCTTTTAAGAATTTATCAAAAGTTACCTTAACTCGCTTAACAATATCTTGCAATACCTGTGAATAAATATCACCATAATGAGGATGTGTTTTCTTAAGTTCGGGTAATGTTTTCTTTTGAGAATAATAGTCGGGATTATCTCTCAACTCTAGTAGGTGGCAAACAAGAGGACAAGCGTTAACCGGACAACGATTTTGCTCATACCAATTAAATCTATCTGCCAGCAAGTAATTATATTGGGCACATAGCATAGATAACCATCTATCTATTTCTGCCACTTGTTGTTTTGTTGGGCGTAGTTTGTACTGGTATGCCGTCCTCAACTGCCACCTCTTTTTGTTAAAAGTAGTTTATCCTATATGTGACAACAATGGGTAGCCATACATGAAAACTACTAGATTAAATGTGAGAATGTCTGAGAAACGATTAAATAAGTTGCGACAATACGCAGTAAACAAGGAGAAGACAATAACTCAAGTAGTAGAAGATTGGATTGATAGATTGCCCAACGCGGAAACTGACAAAAACTCAACTACCCCTCTCTCGGTCAAATCTACGGTTTGATATGGTCAAGGGGTGTTTCGTTTTTGTCCGAGCATTCATTCCACGCTTGGCTTCGCCTGAGTCGTGGGGCTTCTGCCCGTTTCAGCTAAAACAATCGCTATTTAATCTCATTGCTGAGGTTTCTCATTTATTGGGCGCTGGCTACGAGTTGATTCCAGGCTTTGACTGCTGCTTGTAAATTCGTTGGCAGTTTATTTTGAGAAATATCGTTGTACTGAACCGTACCCTTTTGGCTGGTAAGAGTGTAGGTGATATAGTCAGCAGCACCACTGGGGGCTGGGTAACTTAAATTTTGGAATCTACTAAATTTAGAGCGTTCCAAATATCTCTGAAATTGTTGCACCTGTTGGACAGAAACGCTGCGAACACTACGTTCAGAATCATTGGCATCACCAATCCGCACCCGAATCAATCGCCCATCTTTGAGTAAGACAGTCTGGTAGGTTCTGCCAGCAAAACCACCACTGGAGATTTGCCGAAATACTATATCTCGATCTAACGGTGGCGGTAACTCACTGGCTGGAATTTGCACAGGGGCCAGTGTACCTTCGTTAGCCTTTTGATTCAGTCTGACTGCGGAACCTGTTTGATTAGTATGATAAACCAAGGTTTGGTCAACCGCACCAACAACTACTCGCCAGCCTGATACCAAATTTTGGGTACAGAGTTCATCAGCATTAGCTAATTCTAAACAGCCATTTCTCCAAGTTTGCTGTTGAGCCTGAATAATGGTTAGCTGAGAAATTGGCTGTTGCAAACGTCTGGATGCAGCTTGCAAAACAGCATTTTTTACAGACGCAGGTAATTCATCTGACAGGTTCTTAGAGGGAGTATTTGCCGAAGCTAAACGTAGCGATCGCCCATTGTTATTGGTATGATAAACCCAATTTTGTTTGCCATTAGACACCACAATCCGCCAACCAGAAACTAAGGCTTGGGTGCAGATTTCATCAGATTGAGGCAGTTCCAAGCAACCATTGCGCCAAGTCTGTTGACTATAATCAATAATTTGCAGTTGGCTAGTAAAAATTCCCTGTTTGCGGGCTAAATCTCTCAGTACTGCCTTAGCTACTGGACGTGGCAAGCGATTTGGTTTACTATTATCTTTGAGGACTTCATTGTTTGTTTCTAACAAGAAGTTAGCAGAAGCTCCCGTCGCATCTTTGATAAGCGTTAAACTGCTAGTTACAGACAAAATTCCAGTCAAAATCAAAGCAGTGAAAATTCGTCCTTGATTGGTGTTAAGGTATTTTTTCAGCATGGTTCTCATCGTAATATAGCGATGTTACTCAAGAGTTATAGAACTGGGAAATAGTATCCAACCACGTGTAGGCAATAAAATATATAATTCCAGTACTTCAGGAGTTGGAATTAATTTAGTATATTTGTCCTGAAACAGATATAAATACAGACGCTGATGTACTTATTGTTTGTTCCTTATACAAATTCTGGATGAAAATTGCACTCAATCAAAACGCCCTATATCCCAATAAGCTTGGGTTAAGCGCTATTTGTACAAAATCGTGGGTTTTGAGACGCGATAAATCGCCGTCTCTACAAGTGTTTTGGTCTTATCTGAACTGTATTGCCCTATATCCTACCGCAATTTAGGAATAACTCAGAAGCGTTGCATTGGATAAAAAGTTTGTTGTGGATTCTCTTCCACGTCCCTATCTGGGAGAATAGCTTGTTTCGTTCCGAGGTAGAGGATGAGAACGAGGAAAAGCTCATTAAGCTAGCTAGGTTTTTAGCACTTATGTGTACACCATATCCTCGCATCATATAAAAATGGAAGCAAGGTTTTCCATATCCCATGAGAAGTCAGGGTAAGCGAAGGTTAAATAAAAGTAATTTTATAAATAATTGAACAGAACCGTAGCTTAGATTTTGCTCGGCTCAACTTAGCATCTACAATATTTTGAGTAATATCAGGCAATATTAGGCGCTGATGGCTCGTTGTTCAGATTCAACGAACTGATTGTGAGATACATCAAATCTAATAGTGCTTGCTGCCCAGTCTTTGAAATCTGGTGCTAACCAGACTAGCTTACGTAGAATTTCATCATTAACCCACAACACCAAGGGAAACCGAAACTGTTTCCGAAACTCATTTCGCATGATGTTGGTACTGATGATTAGTTGGTTAATTTCTACTACAGATTCTAAACCCCGTACCATCAAAGCTTCGGGTTGAGTAGCACCAATTGCACTTGTAATTGCTGTATACAATGTGTCAGCCCCAGGTGAGAGCAAGACTTCGTGGATATCTGTTGATGAAAATTCTGTTAACAGATTCAGGACTTGCTGCTGTCTTTCAACACTGTTACAACAAGCTAATATCAGTGAGAACTCCCCACCAGAAACCATCATCGCCCTTGCCACCCTCTTGGTGGATGCTGTGCTGCTAACTGTGTCCTTTTCTGAATTATTTAAGCCGATCATTAAAAAATCCTGCTTTTAATTTTAAAAATATCTGAGCAATATTCAGTTATTCTACCCTATTAATTTTTATGCAAAAGTGTTAAGCGGGTAATTTATGATAAGTTTTTCTCTAAAACCGACCATAATACTACGGATTGCCTAAAAAAAGAGGATATTCTGTATTATCCCACAATTATACTTAAGGAATAATGTAAAGGTAGTATTAAAATCACGTAAGCAAAAGATAACGCAAGTAAAAGGAAGTTAGGAAAAAATTAACAATTTAATTACACTGTATTTTTATAGATTTTGGCATCTACCATTGGTTAAGTAATTAATTCTTATATTAAGTTAAAAAAATATTCAGTATTAGTTTAACAACAAATATTGACAACTGGGAAAAAACTCAATTCATCCTTTTGATAGAACTGTGGCTCAAAGATTTCTCGTTATTCAGAGGATACGGAATTTTTAGCTTTATTAAGATTAGTTAAGAATACCTGAAATATAACTATTCATGAATTCAGATAAATGTGAAAGGGAAATACAACATGCTGAGTTTATTACGCATCATCAACAACAGGCGATGTCTACGACGAGCTACGCTAACGCACACCCTTGAGATGAATAAGACTGAGAATCTTCTACCCACCAAATAAACGCCCCCAAAAACCCTTCTTCTCATTTCTAGAAATCTCTAAGTTTTTACGAAAAAGAGTGCTACTAGGGTTAAGGCGAACAACTATTTCCAGTTCGGCGATCGCTTCTGACAACTTCCCTTGACCTTTTAGCGCAATCCCCAGGTTGTAGTGAGCGTCTGCATAGTTAGGGTCAATTAGCAAAGCTCTTTGGTTGGCGGCAATCGCTTCTGACAACTTCCCTTGATCGGACAGTGCTAACCCCAAATTATTGTGAGCGTTTGCATAGTTAGGGTCAAGACGGAGGGCTGCTTTGTACTTGACGGCTGCTTCCTCGAACTTTTTAGCTAGCCTGGTTTAAATGCTGATCAATTTCGCCTTTGATTTCTTGCCCAGCGACGATTTTGCGATCGTTCCAACTTTGTAATAATGTTTTCTCGACGCAAAGACGCTAAATGCTTCTCTAACTCCTGGCGTAGCGTCTCATCTTCCTGGTGGTAAGAAATAAAAACTTCAACAGATTTCATAGAGGATATGGCAGGCTGGCTGGTTTAAAAGACAACTACAATAGTTTTTGCTCGATTTCCTCAAGCTGTCGATCTAATCTATTTTGTTCTGTTTGGGTATCCTGAATTTGCACTTCTAGCTTCAGCTTTGTAGATACATCCGTTTCAATGGCGTATGCTTTACCCAGCAGTCCCAATTTTTTGCTCACGAGGTCATACTGTTCTTGCACTGAATCCCGTTCTTGCTCCCATCGCCGACGCTGGCGCTCAGTTAATACACCACTTGTTCCAGAAGGGCTGGAAGTTGCAGGTGTAGTATTTTTAGCAGGAGTTGAGGAAGAAGTGTTTGATTTCGCCATTTCTTCAACTACTCTGCGAATCCCTTGAGCGACATTTAAAAAAGCCTCATCTTGGTCTTGCCAGGTTGTGACAGGTTTAGCATTTTTAGGCAGTGCTTGTAGTTTACCAAAAGGTGCGCCATTCCAGTCTGCCGGCTTCAGAATAATCGGAATTACACGAGCTTCCCGCGTTTCATGTCGCTCCATTGCCCGTGTCATTTCTTTGTCATAGCAGTAATCTGAAGCCAGAAAGTTAGCACTCACTAGCAGCAAAATGATATCTGCAATATCGAGATTATCATCTATCTCATTAGCCCATTCTCTACCAGCACTGATTTCGCGATCGTGCCAAGCTTCGATAACTCCCTGACGTTTCATCATGCTCAGATGAGTTGCCAACTCGTCACGCAAGGCTTCATCTTTGTGGGAATAGGAAAAGAATACTTTAACTGTGTTAGACATATTCTTGGTTCAATATCATGAAATTACTGTACATGAATATACAGTTGAACTTTTCAACGATAAAAGCCCAAACCAATAATTATGATTAATACCCTGTAATTAAATTCACAGAACCCCGACTTTTTTGAAAAGTCGGGGTTCTTATCTCTTACGAATGATTAAGTAGGGCTGATCAAAGCAAATAATTTTGCGATCGCTATTCGCCAATTCTCAAAGCAAACAAAGCGATCGCCAAGCGATATGTATAACTGAGATTACACGATACTAAAATTTCGAATAGTGTTGCAATGCCAACCTTGCTGCACCCACGATCCCAGCAAAATTGCCTAACTCTGCTGGTAAAATCTGTAAACCATCTCGTGATAAAGGCTGCACCCGCTTCTCAATTTCTGCCTTCACTGCTGGTAAGAAAAACTCAAAGCTACCACTTATACCGCCACCAATGACGATCGCTTGTGGTGTGAGTACATAAATTAAACTCGTCAAGCCAATTCCTAAATTCCTACCATATTCTTGCCAAAAAGTCAATGCCGCGGCTTCTCCTTGTTGAGCAAGAACACCCAATTCAATGGGTTCCTTGAGAGTGCGGCGGCGAATGGCAGTAGCAGAGGCATGTTGTTCTAAAGATCCCTGATTACCACTATTACAAATTGGCCCATCAGGATTTAATGAAATTAAACCCAATTCCCCAGCGGCTCCCTGATGTCCAACAAATAGTTTGCCATTGAGGATAATCGCACCACCAACCCCAGTTCCTAAAGTTAGGAGAATCAGATTTTGAAATTGGCGACCGGCTCCCAGCCAAGCTTCTCCCAAAAGAGCGCAGTTGGCATCATTAGCGATCGCAGTAGGTTTGCCAGTTTTAGCTTCTAACCAGTCTGCTAAAGGCACATCGATCCATCCAGGTAAGTTAATGGCGATTTTAGCGATGCGTCCTGCTGCATCGGAAGGGCCAGGAGTCCCAACACCAATAGCAAAAGTTTCATTATTTGGATCAATTTGCGCGATCGCATCTACCAGCACCGCCAGCACGGCCTCTGGCGTTGTCGGCTGGGGAGCCCCCATAGTCAAAGATTGCAAACAAGTTCCATCGGCTGTAAACCGCCCCAGCTTAATTGCTGTTCCCCCCACATCAATGCCAATTACTTGAGAACTCACCATTTTGTAATTTGTCATTTGTCATTTGTCATTGGGCATTGGTGAACAGCTATTCCCTATTCCCTATTCTCCAGTTCATTTTTTTCATCCGCGATCTGTTTGCGTAGCATCTCCGCCTGGAAGAAGACGCGAAGCTTTCAACTCCGATTTCTGTAAATTAGCAAAAGTCGTGGTGCGGAAACTCGATTGCTCTTGCCAAGCTGTAACTGGCGCACCTCTTAAGATGCCAGCAAGGGCAACAGAAAGGATAAACCCGCCAGTAGCGGCGGCAATTAATGTCAGATTATCTTTCACACAAATCTCTCCAGTTATCAATTACTAGTTATTAATGATTAGCCCGTTGACTGATAAGTGTCCACTGTTTACTAACTATTTTCGGATTCTATTTTCTCTCCGTAATCGGGGATTGACAAATTCGTTTAACCCCTCACCAAGTAGTGATAACCCTACCACCATGAATGTCATGGTTAAACCAGGGAAAAGCGTAGTCCACCAAATGCCAGTAGGTAGAGCTTCTAGGGCTTGTTTTAAATCATGTCCCCATTCTGGCACTTCTTCGGGAAGTCCTAGCCCCAAAAAGCCTAAACCGCCCAACACCAAAATTGCATCAGCAGCGTTGAGTGTAAAGAGGACGGGTACGCTTTGAATGACGTTGAAAAATAGATAACGAGAAAGCACAACCCAAGTGGAAGCGCCCATTGCTTGAGCTGCTTCAATGAAGACTTCAGTTTTCACGCTAACAGTGTGGTTGCGAACAACGCGATAATATTGGGGGATGTAGGCAATGCTAATAGCGATCGCTGCATTTAATATCCCACGCCCCACCACAAACGCCAGTGTTACAGACAGCAGTAGCCCCGGTAAAGTGTAGATGCTATCCATCAAAAACAGCAACACTTTATCCAATTTACCGCCGAGATAACCACTCAGCATCCCCAGAGGCACACCGATAATCATACTCAGTGCTGTTGCCAAAATCACCACCTGTAAGGCAGCTTGAGCGCCGAACAATGTCCGGGAGAAGACATCATAACCCAGGCGACTAGTGCCAAACCAATGTTTAGCTGAGGGTGGCTCGTGAATTGGATTAGAGAGAAAATCTTTCGGGTTTTGCAGCCATCCCCAAGCTTGGAATACAGGAGCGAAGAATGCCAGGAAGATGAAAAATAGGGTGATGGCTAACCCAATGAGCATAAGTTTTTGGGAAAGATTGGAACTTTTGCCAAACTGTAAAAATGTCGGTAGTCGCCGTTTTGTAATGGCCATGTGCGATCGCCTGGATCAAAGCTTGATACGCTGACTATTTTACATATTAGGGACTGGGGATTGGGAATTGGGGACTGGGTATTTGGTAAAAATGTCTCATAAAATTGAGGGACTTTAGATTGGGATGATATGCAAGATAGAGGCTTTGAGTCTTTAGACTTCTACCAAGATAGCCTCAAGCTGCTAAAAGCGGCTTATCGATTAGCAAATAGTTTGCCGGGTTGTGAGCGTTACAATTTGAGCGATCAATTACGAAGAGCAGCTTGCAGCGTTTTACTGAACATAGCTGAGGGCTATGGACGCTATCACTATTTAGATAGATTGCGTTTTATGTACATTGCTCGCGGTTCATTGACTGAAACCAAAAGCGCTTTCATTATTGCCGAGAGCTTGGGCTACTGCAATACAGAACAATTAAACTGGGTCAGTCAGCTTAAAGACCGGATTGAAAAAGGTCTTAACGGTTACTGTCGTTTTATTCGTTCTCAACAGCAGGGTAAAGAAGAGTACGGTACTCAACTGGGTAAGTGGTGATTGGGTATTGGGGTTTGGGGATTGGGTATTATGCAGTTAAAAGAATTATTTCCTAGCCCCCAGTCCCCAGTCCCCAGTCCCTAGTCCCCAGTCCCTAGTCCCCAGCCCCCAGTCCCCATTCCCTAAAGATTACTTTCAATCAACTGACGGTATTCGGTTTTTTGCTTCACGCCTTTAACTTCCTTCACCAATTCCTTGTTTTTGAACAATTGAACCGTTGGAGTTCCTGTCACACCAGCATTTTCAGCAATATCTCGGTCTTTGTCGATGTCAATTTCTACAAAGTGAATTTTGCTGGCAAATTCATCCACCACTTTATTTAAAATTGGCTTCAGGGTATGACAAGGGCCGCAACCAGGTGAGACGTATTTAACTAGGAGTAAGCGATCGCTTTCATGGAACAATTTCCGTAAAGCGTAACCTCCCTCATGGCGCGTTCCATTCAAATTAAATCCAGCTTCTTCCTCGGCTTCAGTCTTTTTGGCTGGCTGATGTTCTAATTCATTGTCTGCTGTTTCTGGCTGTTGATGGAATTCTTGAATCAAGCCACTGGATGACAACCAGCGTTCTGCTAACATCGCCGCCATACAGCCAGTACCCGCAGCTGTAATTGCTTGCCGAAACTCATGATCTTGTACGTCGCCAGCAGCAAAAACACCCTCTACACTAGTTTCTACAGAACCGGGTTTAGTGACAACGTAACCTACCTCATCTAGTTCTAACTGACCTTTAAATAGAGAGGTATTAGGACTATGACCAACGGCGTAGAATAAACCCTTAGCGTGCAGTTGGCTTTCTTCACCAGTTTTAGTATTGCGGATTTTCACCCCTTCCATGTGACTATTACCGAAGATATCCACGGCTTCTGTGTTCCAATGCACCTGGATTTTTGGGTTGTTCAAAACGCGGTCTTGCATGGCTTTAGAAGCCCGCATTTTATCGGTACGTACTAACATATTTACCTTAGAACCGTATTTGGTAAGGTAAATAGACTCTTCCGCCGCCGAGTCACCAGCACCAATTACAGCCAATTCTGCACCGTGAAAAATTGGTGTTGCACCATCGCAAATTGCACAAGCGGAAATACCTCGACTCCAAAATTCATGTTCGCTGGGTAAACCCAAACGCTTTGCTGTCGCACCCGTAGCAATGACGATGCTATTGGTTTTAATTTCCCTTTCTTGCGATCGCACTGTAAATGGACGCTGACTCAAGTCAACTGATATAACATCTTCAGTATATAGTTCCGCTCCCCAGCGCTCCGCCTGCGCCTTCATCTGATCCATCAGTTCCGGCCCGGTAATCCCTTTGGGAAACCCTGGAAAGTTCTCGACTTCCGTTGTTGTCATTAATTGCCCACCAGGTAAACCCCCGGCTTGGAAACCTTCAAATACTACGGGTTTCAGGTTAGCGCGTCCGGCATAGATGGCGGCTGTGTACCCTGCTGGCCCAGAACCGATAATTACTAAGTTTTCTACTGTGAGGTTAGTCATGAACATATACAAACTCATAACGACTACGCTTAATATAGCATAACAAATTGTGATTGGCTATGCCAGATGGTAAGCGATGTCTGCGACGGGCTACGCCTACGCAAAATGCCTACAGTACTCATCCTTGTAACCGCTAGGACTGTTATTGGAGATATTTCTTAATAAGCTTCAACATCTAGTTCTAGTAATTCTGCTATTTCTTGAATGCTCATACCTTTCTCAATGCCAGGGGCTTAGTAATGTTTGTGTCATTTGGGATGCAAGAATTCTGGATTGTGTAACCGGATCTTCCCAAACTTTTTTTCTGAATGTGATAGGAAAGCGATCGCAGTTGGGTAAGTTATATCTAGAACACACCAGCACTTCCTACCCCAGGGAAAACACTTATGAAAACCGAACTAAAAGCAAAATTTCTTCAACACATCCTTGACAAAAAGAAGGGAGAAGAGGGTTTTACACTCATTGAATTACTAGTAGTAATTATTATCATCGGTATTTTGTCTGCGATCGCACTACCTTCTTTCTTGAACCAAGCTAACAAAGCCAAGCAGTCAGAAGCAAAAACTTATACAGGCTCAATGAACCGCGCGCAGCAAGCTTTTTACCTAGAACAAAATAAATTTGCGGCTCAAGGTGACTTTGGTACTTTAGGTCTTGGTATTGCAACACAAACCTCAAATTACATCTACACAATCCTGGGTGGTGGTACTAACGGTAGTCAAGTCAGTAACCAAGCAGCAACAGTACTTCCGGCTGCACCTCTCAAAACTTATATGGGTAATGTGGGTGTAACAACGCAAGCAGCTACCAGTGAAGCTACCACCATAGCTCTTTTATGTGAAGCTACACAAGCTAGAGTTAACGGTGGTGCAGTTCCAGATGCCACCATCGCTAATAGTTTCAACTCCACTACTAATTCACCGACTTGCCCCACCAACTTCGTCAGCTTATCTAAGTAGAGAAGTGAGTGAATAAGCTAAATCTCACTTATCTACACCACTCGACATAAAAGTTAACTTGTCACATTCGCTTTTATTAAGCTAAATTACGTATTTTCCCAAGTGGGTAGATTCTTCTATCCACTTTATTTCATTTTTGTGATTTATTCACAATTAGATTGACCATATCTTTTTTTTTGATAAACACAATGATTACTGAGATATATAATTGGCAAGATCGGGCTGAAGAATACTTTATTCAAGAAAACTATGTGCAAGCAGCAAAGTTATACGAGCAAGCAATAGAAATAGAACCAAATACTATTTCTTATTATTGGCATTTAGGACTACTATTGCTATTACAAGGGCAAGAAGCAGAAGCTCAAATGACTTGGATGATGCCAATGACAGAGGCAGACGAAGAACAGTTACAAGTTTGGACAAATGAACTATTTGAAGTTTTGCAAGCAGAAGCACAAAGGCGTGAAACACTAGCAGAATATTCTCTGGCATGGTTAATTCGCCAGCATATCCGAGAAATTAATCCTAACAACATCAATAATTTACTTCAAATACTTCTACTTTCTCTCAAATTGCAAAAATTTGCAGAAATTGATGATTTAAAAGAGTGGAGATTAATTGAAAGCTTAAATGCAAAAGAAGAAATAGAAATCGATATTGAACTATTGATACAAGTTTTAAAAGAGTTTTTAAATACTATACCTTTACATCCAGTCAATCTGAATTTAATAGAAGCTAGTTTACCTTATTTTTCTGATACTCATCAATGCTTCTCTATACTGCTTCCTGTTGCTATGCAAATTGGTCATACTTTGCGGCAGCCTACGCTAGCAGCATCTATTCTTAGCTTGTATTTACTATTGGAACCAGATAATGTAGAAGTTTTGCGGCACTTAGCGACTTTTTATCAAGATGCTCGTAATTATTCTCAAGGCATAGAGACAGCTAGGTTATGTTATTCCTTATCAGAAGGTTTGGCTGATAAAATTTTTGCGCTCCATCTGCTGTTAAGGGGTCTAATGTCAGCAGGGGGATATTGGCAAGAAATATGTAAAACTTGCCAAGAATTGGAAACTGTATATAAAGACTTTATTGAAGCCCAACCAATTCCTTTAGAAGAAGGAAGAATATTAAGGTTACTTACGCCATCATTTGCACTACCTCACATTAAAGATACTCCTGCTGAATTTCGAGCTATTCATAATAAGGTAGCTGAGATTTTTAATAATGATATACAAGCTCTTGCCCAATCACAAGGAAAAAACTATCATCGCCAAGTCGTTAAGAATCATCCGAAGCAATTAAAAATTGGTTATGTATCTTACGCTTTAAGAAATCATTCCGTTGGTTGGCTAGCTCGCTGGTTATTTCAGCATCACGATCGAGATAAATTTGATATTCATACTTATTTTGTTAATTACACATTAGTAAATGACTATCTTCAAGAATGGTATCTAAGTCAGGCAGGAAAAGCTCACCAATTAGGTAGGAATGGTCTAGAAATTGCTGACCAGATATTTCAAGATGAAATTGATATTTTAGTTGACCTTGATAGCATCACTCTAGATATTACCAGTGAAGTGATGGCACTCAAGCCAGCCCCTATTCAAGTTACTTGGCTAGGATGGGATGCATCAGGTATACCTGCAATTGATTACTTTATTGCAGATCCTTATGTGTTGCCAGATGATGCACAAAATTACTATACAGAAAAAATCTGGCGATTACCCCAAACTTACATAGCAGTAGATGGTTTTGAAGTTGGTGTACCTACTCTTCGCCGTGATGACTTGGATATTCCTATGGATGCTGTTGTATATCTCAGTGCCCAAAGAGGATATAAACGCCATCCAGAAACGATAAAGTGGCAAATGCAAATTATTAAAGAAGTACCTAATAGCTACTTTTTGATTAAGGGGCCTGCTGAAGAGGAAACAATTAAACGCTTCTTTTACCACATTGCCAAAGAAGAAGGTGTAGATTGTTCTCGGTTACGATTTTTACCACAAGTTCATTCAGAGGCAGTTCATCGTGCTAATTTAGGCATTGCTGATATTGTATTAGATACATTTCCCTACAATGGAGCGACAACAACCTTAGAAACATTGTGGATGGGTATCCCCTTGGTGACGCGAGTTGGTGAACAATTTGCAGCACGTAATAGCTACACCATGATGATGAATGCAGGAATTACAGAAGGCATTGCCTGGACTGATGAAGAATATATTGAGTGGGGTGTGCGCTTGGGGAAAGATGAGGCTTTACGCCAGCAGGTGGCTTTGAAACTGAAAGCTTCGCGGCAAACTGCACCGTTGTGGAATGGCAAACAGTTTACCTATGAGATGGAAAAGGCTTACGAGCAGATGTGGCAAAGGTATTTGGAAGAACAATCAGGTTAGAAAATCTCTCATAAATGATAAAAAGCCTGGTTTCCCAGGCTTTTTATGTGGAGTTCTAAGGTATTTATTATCCAGTATGACGATGCTTGACTACAGCTAGACAGGTGTCATCTCTAATTTAGATATGATTAAGTTATCCAAGCCGCAGAATGGGAGATTTTCTGCTTTCGCTTGTACGATCGCAGATTGATTATCTGTTGCTAAAGCAATTCGAGTATTAATTCTAGGTAAAAGAGTTTTCCATTGTGCATCACTTATCTTACCTAGCAAAGAAATTTCTGGCCCCTCAGTTATATCTACATCATCTTCCATGAGCAAATTCATAGTCAAAGACGATAAAAGCATATCGGCTTCCTCATCAGAAATATTTTGAGTATCAATCAGAAGAGTTACGTTACTTTTATCTGGGTGAGTAGTAAGAGTAGAAATGGCACTTGCTAAATCTTGATATAGTAGGTCTTCTGGCTGTGACCAATCAGGGAAAGTAATTAAGTTAATATTTCCTAAGCGGAAATTTTGACTCAGGGTATCTGCAAGATATTTACTAAATAGTTCTTGGAAGAGACTGCCTATTTTAGCTGAGTAAGAGCGACTATCTAGAAAACTAGGATTAGCTTGCATTTTTTCCTTGATTTGGGCGCTCTTTTGTTGGCGGAATTCAGGATCGGTTCCGAGTGCAACTGCTAACTGTATATAAGACTCTTCACTATCTGCAACTAAACCAGGTACATCAAGTGCTTGCACCATTGCGGCCCCCATTGCAGAGCGAAAACTACTTCCCCGTCTAGCAATTATTGGTAAATTAACCTGTAGTGGTTCTATCAAAGAAGTCGTTCCAGCAAATGGAAAAGAATCTAGATAAATATCGGCAATTTTGAAGTATTCTTTAACTTCTTCACGGTTTGGCACTGGCTGAGGATCTAAGACTACCAGTTTGTCTACTGGTATTCCATACTTTGAAAATACTTTATTTAAGTGATTTACAAAAGCTTTCTTAGGATAACTGTTTGACCAATTCGGGCCAAATGGCAGAAGTACTAAAACGGAGTTTGGAACTCCATAAATTATTTTTGCCCAAGTATTAATTAGTTCCGGGATGATTTTAAAGAAGTTAGCACCAGAGATAAAAATAACTATTTCTTCAGATATACCCAAACTTTCTCGATCAACTTTGACAGTTATATTTTCTTGTTCATTACCATAGCTAAAGCAATGAGCAGTTCCTTCAAGTTTCACTAACTTTTCTTGATATTGCTGTTGTACTGTTGCCGATGGATCGGTTAGTGTACCAGAAATGTAATAATCTATATGCCTCATTCCTGTTGTTACCACAGATCCGCCACTTGTGATTTGTATTCTAGCTAAGCGATGCATTGATAAGAAGCCGATTTGATTTGTTACTGCCGTCACATTGGTAGCAATAAATAATATATCGAGATTATCAGCACGAATAATATTTACCTGTTCTGCTAAATCTTGTGGCAGTAGTTTAAAAGAGTTGGCGCAGCTTTGGCAATATTGCTCTAGTTGATGACCAGTTTGGTTAAGAGAGTACAAGATTACTTCAAAATCTCTACTGATATACTCATAAATAGGAAGGTAAGCAAATGTTTCAGAACCAGGTAGAAAATGTGCAGCCAGGATACCCAAACGAGTTTTTTTTCTGGTTATAGGTCTATCAGAAAACTCGTAATCTACCTGATAACCCTTAAGCTTCAGTAAAAACTCTATAATCTCTCCACGTTTAATATAGATATCTTTAAGATTATGCTCATTAAAATATAGAGGGATAAAATTAGCAATAGGAGTAAATTTATCAATTATTTCATGCCACAATGAAGAATCAGGATTTTTTAGTATTGATGTGTGTAAGTAATCAATCCATCCCTGCATATAGTAATAGTAATTATCTGCATCACCCGGTTCTTGAAAATTGACTGGGGATGAAAACAGGAATTGCAGATAGTCTTTAACTAACCAACGAGGTATGCGAGAGAGATCATGCTGTAATGGTAACTGGTCAGCACGTCGATACAGCATAGCTGCTAGCAAATACTGAATTGCTTTTGGCTGCTCAAAACCTTGAGATATATTTTTAACAATATGATTAGTGAAAATTTCTTCTTCTTCACTTAGACTTTCAAATTTGATACTACTATTCAGTAACATCTGATGTGTTTTACCTAGCAGACTAACGTACCTATCTTTTATCTGTTCATCAGAAATATTTAGCCATTCTTCTGCTATTTGTTTTCGCAACTGACATAATTCAGTATTCTGGTCACTCAAAGCTACGTATCTATAAAGAGCCTGTTGTCTCGTTGCTTGAGGATACCGTGTATCATTGTAAATTGTCTGAAACAGTTTTTGGTAATCTAATAAAATAGCATCTTTTAAAGCAACATTACGACGAGTTTGTTGTTGTGGATGTATCCTAAAGTGAGATAAAGCTTTGTCAACAAAACCGATTTTGTATTGACTCATAATTCTGAGCCACATTTCTAAATCTACAAGTTGACAAAACTCAGGATTAAATAATCCTACTTTTCCAAAAACATCTTTTCTAATGAGAACTGTGCTTGGCTCTCCAATTTTATTAATTGGATTGTCAAGTATATTTGGATCTAGCAAAAGTTGCTGTCCTGATTGAATCGGCTTTAATATTGACCAAGCTTTGTGTACATCCTTAGCTTCGTGATGTATTAAAAAGTTGGAATCATAAATGGTATGACCAGTATTAGTGAAGAGTGTTCGCGGCGAAAAGACTAAACCTATCTCTTCATCTTGTTCAGCCACATTAACCATTTCTTCAATAGCAGTTGGCTCTAGTAAATCATCTTGAAATAAAAACTTTATATATTTACCTTTAGCTTGAGAAATACAAAAATTCCAATTTTGGGATAGTCCATACTGAGTATGTTCGAGGATTGAAAAATCAAAGGATAATTTTTGGTTAAATGATTTAGCAATCTCAACTGTTCTGTCAGTAGAATTATCATCAGATAAGATAATTTCTATATTTGGATAGGTTTGGCATAATACACTATTAATAGCCTCTGCAATAAACCTTTCCCCATTGTAAGTAGGAATACAAATACTCACAAGAGGCTGAGAAAGTTCTTTTGGTTCTATTTCAATATCTTGACTATAGTGTTGTCTTATTTTCTGATTTTCTGCTTGAATTTTAAGGTTTAGGTTTCTAATTAAGTGAGGGCTACAGCAAGGATCATATTCAAGAATTTTACCCCACTTTTCTTGCATGAAATTAACTGCTATCTCTTCAAAATATAAACGTTCTTCCTTGCTGTTTTTAACTTCCCAACTGCTGATTTTATGGTGAATGAGCTTGACATGAGGAAGATAAATATTTTTATAGCCTTTCACTATCAGTTTTAAACACAAATCCACATCGTTGTAGACAATAGTTAATGTTTCATCAAATCCATCAACACTTTCAAACACGTCTCTACGACACATTAAACAATCTTCTGTAACGGCTGAGACGTTCTTAATCAATGCTATATTAGCTAAGGTTTCGTATTCGTCTATTTTAGTAAGTCCTTTATAGAGATGACTAGCAATTTTACCTAAACCCAGTGCTAATCCTACATGTTGAATAGAGTTATTAGAATCAATTAAAAATGCACCAACCGCACCAATACACTCTCTTTGAACTTGCTCAACCATTACATTGAGCCAATCTCCTTGAATAACCTGAATGTCACTATTCAAAAAAAATAAATAATCACCTTGTGCTTTTGTAACAGCATAATTATTTAGCTTTGAGTAATTCAATGGAATGTTATGAGAGTAATACTTAAATCGATTAGGCTGTTGAACTTGCCACTTATCAATAAATTTTAATTGATCAGAGATACTACCATTATCTATGATAATTACTTCATAGTTTGGATATAAAGTTTCTGCAAAAATTGATTCTAGGCATTGGTTGAATATGGAGCTAAAGTCTCTTGCAACAATGATAATGCTAACTAGTTTATAAGAGTCTATTTCGTAACGAGCATGGTAATGCCCAGGAATATTAGAGTCTGGTAAAATTGTGCCTTTTTCGCCTCTTCTAAAAAGCGCATCTGTCAAAGCCTTAAATCCTGCTTCATAGGCATAAGATTTTGCAGTTGTAGAAGCAGATGTAGAACCAGAGTGAAGACGCCAATGATATAGAATTTTAGGTATGTGAAATATTTTGTTTGTTTTCTCTGTCAATCTCAAAACCAAATCGTAATCTTGACTTCCTTCATAACCAACTCTAAAACCACCAATTTCGTTAATAAGAGATCGGCGATAAACACCAAGATGGCAAGTATACATCCGAGACAAAAATGAATCAGGACACCAATCTGGTTTATAAGTAGGATAAATAAATTGGTTGTTGTCATCAACTTTATCTTCATCTGAATAGATCATATCTGCATCTGGATGCTGATTGAGCAACAGTGCTACTTCGTATAAGGCATCTGATGTTAATAAATCATCGTGATCAAAAAGTGCTATAAACTCTCCTGTTGCTATTTCTATAGCTGAGTTAGAGGAACGAGAAATATGGCCATTTTCATTTCTGAAGATAACTTTGATGCGGGAATCTGTTTGAGAATACTCTTCTAATATTTTTTTAATATGAGGTTGTGTAGAAGCATCATCAGCAATACATAACTCCCAGTATGGATAAATCTGATTTAATACAGACTCAATGGCAGGTTTTAAGTATTGCTCAGGAGTATTAAAAACTGGGAATATAATACTAAAAACAGGTTGAAAGTCAAGATGAAAAGCTTTGAATTGTAAAAACTCTATACTCCTTTTTATCTCATATCTTTTTTCGTTCAACTCAATACTAGCTTGTACTAATTGCTTTTCATTGGTCGTGTTGAGAATATTTTTAATAGCAAAAAACCGATCAAAAAATGATTGTAAATCATCTAGGTCGTAGTGTTTAAGTTTAGGTGGCAGAGTAGTTGATTCTCCCTGTTCCAGTTTTATCAATCCTTCTCTCAGTACCTGTGGTGTATGATTTTTTTCATAATGTCTTCTGGAATAAAAAGACTCTGCGCTTAATATCTCGGAATTAAGCGTACTTAAATAGTTATAAAGTTCATCTAGTTTCTGCCAGCGAAAAGCTTCTGGATATGTAATATCAGTAGTACAAAGTTGGCGAGAGCGATAATTATTATGAACAATAATTGGTGTTCCAGATGCCATAACTTCAATAACCGATTTTCCACCTCCTAAAGGAAATGTATCTAAATATATATCTACGGTGTATTCATGCATTGCCAGCCCTAAGCTTTTTACCCAAGGAACATGAATAAATCTTTCTAAGCTGATTTTAAATTCTCTTAAACCTCTTTTTATAGTATTTAGTGTATCAGATGATAAGTCACCAATATGTATGTGGACTCCACCAGTAGTAGCAATAATACTAGATATTTCATGAATGTAGGAGTATAAATAAGGCGTTCCTTTAAGTTTATTTTCACTAATAGAAGAACAAGTTATTAATTTACCTGATGATGAAGAATAAGACAAATATTGGTTAGGAATATTATCAACTACTAAGGGAAGATAAATATTATTGGAAAGTCCTAAATTATTACGACAGTTATAGAAAGACATAGGCGCGAAATCTATATGCCGTGCATAGGAAAGATATACACCTAGAGAAAAAATATGAGCAGCATGATGATAAAAAATCAAGTTTGGAGTTAGATTTGGCTGTACCGCTGCTATTGCTACAGCATCATGTGGGTGATTGAGTAGAAATACTTGCTCGGCACGATTCATACTTAAAGCGTGCTGAAGCCACTTAAGCTTATCTAACGCTTCGCCTACTGGCCCCCAAAGAATTTGGATATTCAAGGGGCTAAATCTAGTTTCCACTGCGAACCGATCAGTTAAGCTAAAGGTATCAGTAATTAGAATTAGATGTTTTTTGTCTGGTCTAGCTTTAATTAAATCTTCAATGACAGCAGTATGTCCTCCCGATTTATAAAGCTCACTGGCAATATAAACTATTAGTTCTTTATTTATATTGGATTCATTTTTTAAAAGAGGTTTCTGAGTACAGATTGTACAGCTACCAATATTTTGGCACAGTCTATCTAAAGTAATTGAACCAAATACGGTACTTACAGTCATTATACTGGCTTCTTGCCCATATACTATTGTATTTGCAAGGTTAATAATTGAATCTAAAGCTGAATTCAAATCACCTGCATCGATCAAACTTAATATTTGTGATTCCAAATCTCTTACTGATATAGACATTATTTTATTACCCCACCTAAAATAATTAGTTTTTTCAAATAATTTAATTTTAAGAATAAACTAGTTCATATTTATAGTGAAATTCTTGTAAGAATATCACCTACCCAACACTATATTTAATTTTGCAGTAACCTGCAAACTATTCTTCAAAAATAAAGCTTATAATTAACATACAAAAACATATTGGCAAAACTCTATAATGTGCTGAGAACCTGTATTATACTATTCTCTTAATCCTAAATAATGAACTTTTAAATCAATATTTTTAACTTCCGTTATCTATGCTCCTTACAGCTTTAATAAATTCATCATAATCGCGATAGTAGTCAGATTCTTCGTAGTAGGTAGATGCTAAAACCATGCAAACAGAACCCGATGAAAAATTATCTAGTTCTCGCCAAACCATAGAGCTAATATAAAGACCGTAGTAAGAACGATTTAGAGGAAAACGCCATTTGCCATGTCCATCATCTAAAACCACATCAAAACTACCAGACATAGCAATAATTAGCTGCTGTAATTGTTTATGGGCGTGTCCGCCTCTCTCTGCTCCTCCAGGAACATCGTAGAGATAATAGACTCTCTTGAGATCGAAGGGAACATGCTTATTACCTTCTATAAATGTTAAATTTCCTCGTGGATCTTGTACCTTTGGTAGATGAATAATACGACACTGTTCAATACTCATATTCGTAGGCTAGTCATTTGAAAAGCTTTCTTAATTGATATGTATTAGATTAGAGTAAGTTGTCATTATGTTAACAATTTAAAAATATCTAATACTTATAGAATGCATTTTTTATTTTCAAGAAATTGGAGAAAAGGTAAACAAATCTCATCATCAGCCATGAATAAAAATAGCTTTGAGTTTTAACATAGTATTCCAATATGAACAGAGCTAACCAGCTTGTTCACTATTGCTGATATCTTTAATAACTCGTGCTGGATTACCTGCGACCATTTTACTAGCAGGAACATCTTTACTTACAACGGATGCGGCGGCAATAACAGATTTTTCACCAATAGTTACTCCTGGTAAGATATTTGCTCCCGCACCGATAGCTACTCCATCACTAATCTTTGGTCCAATAATACGACCTTCGTCGTAACCTAATTTACCTATAGCCCGATCATTTGTAGTGCTAACTAGCACACTAATAAATACATCATTACCAATCTCACAATTACCTGTAATATGCGTAAGATCCATGATTTTAGTATGATTGCCAATATTGGTATTGTAATTAATAGTTACATTTCTACTGACAAGACAGAAATTGCCGATTGTAACCTTCTCTCTAATTGAAGTGTTCTCACAAATTAAGGTATTGTTACCAATGCAAATATCATAATAGATTACTGTATTTGGCCCAATGACACAGTTATCACCAATAAGTACCTTTTCTTCATAGTCTATTTTTCTAGAAACTGCACCAGTTCCTTTAGGTCGTTTGCCTAAATAAGCACCTGGAAAAATTTCTACATCGTCACCAATTATTACTCCCGCTTCTATAACAACATGAGGATGGATAATCACATTGTTACCTAAAATAACTCCAGCAGAAATAACTGAGTAGTGTCCTATCGCTACATTATTTCCAATTTCATTTGTTTCAATTATTGCTGTTTTTTGTAGCATGATCAACCTTTAATGTTCAGTCGATAGTTGAAATAATTTCTTCTTAGTATTAGCAAAACGAACCAATTCACCACTTAGCGATCGCCATTTCCTTGTTGCTTCTTAACCTGATCTAATACAACTTTGTAATCTTGCCGTTCGGGGTGCAACTTCACCAGCTTCTCTAAAAGTTCCCTTCCACCTTTAGCATCCTTCAATTGCAACCGCAGCAAAGACAGTTTCTCTAAAGCAAGTTGGTTTTCTGGTTCCCGTTGTAAAACCAGCTCATAACCCTGCGCCTGTTGCTGTAATGCTGACTCCGCAGAAACAGACGCAGTTGCTGGCTTAGGTTGGCTAGCCTGTTGGATTGCTGGAATAACTGCAAATACGGTAGATCCAAAAAACGAGAAGATAGATACTATTGTTAAAATCTTCTGTCGCCGCTCAATCTGCTTTTTACGGGTGATTAGGTATTCTTCCCCTGAACCAGGCATGTATTAATTATTGCTGTGGTAAATAGTTAGGTGTCAGCAACCCTCCCGTTTTGAGGATACCCATCTGCTCAACAGAAACTAACATCTTGGCTAAAAATTTTTTACACAAACTTTAAAAGCTGACTCTGAAGACGAGGGAATTTTATGGTAAGCCCATGCTGTACAAACAATTTTGCTATGCGTAGTTTACCGCCGTAGGCATCGCTCCCATACTTCCAAGCAAAAACCTCTCCTACACCTGAACAGAGCCTAACCCTCCAGGTCTTATTCTTTAGGCGGAAAATTAAAATTATATAAATATTTGCGATGATTCTGCCTAATGCCAGATGTTTGCGATATGCTAAATAGCATTTAAATAAACGAAAACAGAGAACATTTCTACTAAATTGCAAATTTCGCTTGTCAGGCAAAAATTTTCAACCTAGCCCGTGTCATAGTGGGTTGTTCAAAAAGCAAACATATTATAGAATTTTCCCAGTCGTCCTCAGTCTCACTACTTAGCGCAACTTCCAGAGGGACTAATTATTTTGCTAGGTGTTCACAACAGATATCTGACAAAAGGTACTTGTTGCACTCTCGTGCTTAAAGGCTATAAGTTAAGGGGAAAAAGAACACGGGAAAAGGTTAAAAGGAAAACAGAAGCATCCTTTATCTTTTAACCCTTACCCTAAACTTTTGTCTGGTTTCTGCAAAAAGTTTTAAGACTACTTGGTGAAATTGGAGTTTTGTGGTGGTAATTACCGTACAAAACCGAATTTACCAGTAATTTAGTAGAGTTTGTTATGGTATAGTTAAAAAGTTAAGACTAGCTTTACCAAAATTACACCACTCTACGACCCGGCAACAATTGCAGAATGGGAAGCAGTTTTAATTAAGTATTTACCAACAAAATCTGAATTCAATCGAGGTTATGACTCAGCAAGTGATTCACCCGATGGTGAAATTGCAGCGCAACGTGCAATCACTCATAGAATCGAATATTATCAAGCCAAGTGATAGCATCTGGAAAATCGCTTTGCTCTATGGTAATGAATGGCAGCACTGGAAACAGGAACTCCTAGACTTTGGCTTTAGTATGCAAGACCCAGTTAGTGAACTGCTAGCTGTAGAAACTTGGGATGAAGAATAGGCAATAGACAATAGGGAGTAGGGATTTTTAATATTCACCACTCCCAATTACCCCTTATCCCCAGAAGGGGGTCTACCTTCCCCATTTCTACTCCCTAAACTTTACAAGCAGCTAAGGCCGCAGCTAATTCCTTTGCAGTTTGGTAGCGATCGCGTGGCAATGGTTCTGTAACGCGATCAATTAAATCTCTTAATTGGGAACTGATGGTGGGAACTTTTGCCACATCAAACCTGAAGTTGCGCCCCTTTTGGCGATAATACTTAAACGGGTTTTCACCTGTGAGCAGAAAAATCAGCGTTGGCCCAATTGCATACAAGTCAGATTGAGTCAAAGGTTGTCCTCGTTCTTGTTCAGGAGCGCAATAACCTTCTGCACCAATCCGGGTACCGGGCGCTGTGCCAATTTCCTTAACTGCACCAAAATCCAGTACTACTATGCGATTTAGTGAACTTCGCACCATTAAGTTGGCGGGTTTAATATCTCGGTGAATTAGTGGAGGTTCTTGGCTATGAAGATATTCTAAGATATCGCAGGTTTGGATCATCCAAGCGATCGCTTGGCTTGGCGTAACTGGCCCATTTGTATAGACACGTTTCTCTAAATCTTGTCCGTGGATTAGTTCCATTGCCAAGTATTTTTTTCCGCCTTCGACAAAGAAGTCGTAATACTTGGGTATTCCCGGATGGTTAAGGGATTTGAGAGTATGCGCCTCCCGCTCAAATAATTCTTGAGCTTTGGCAATTTTTGCCATATCAGCATTCATTTGTTTCAACACCAGCAGTTGTGGGATACTCCCAATCTGACCAGCCCCATCCCAAGCGAGATAAGTAGTACCCATACCTCCTTGTCCAAGAGTTCGCAACACCTGATAATGGCGAATTTTCTGTTGTACTGAGAGAGGTTGACCGCAGTGGATGCAAAACAGATTGTTTGGGGAGTTACCTTCGTGCGTACAAGTGTATTGGCCTTGGGCTGAATAGACTGTTGCAACGGCGTTTTCTTCTGTTCCTTGTATTTGTTGTGGCGATCGCAAACCAGTTTCCAGTACTGTTACCTCCTGAATTTGGAATTGCAGTATTGGGCCTCCTTGTGCTAGTTGCAAAAGGGAATTATCTGGTAACGGACTCTGAATCACAAGGACACCGTTGAGGAAAGTCCCATTTGTACCCTGACTAATCAGCCGCCAACCACTGCCATTGTCGGCAGAATCAACGTGTCTCAGTTCTAAATGATGCCGCGAAACTAAACTGTCAGTTAAAACAACGTGATTATCTGTTGCTCGACCAATCCGAATTATGGAAGAGTTCTCAAAGCACCACTGCTGGAGGGGCGTTTTCTGTTGCGGTTCTAAGAGAGTCAGACTAACCACAATACAACCTACAAGGTAAATGGATTAGGGAGTGGGCATTGGGCATTGGGCATTGGGAATGGGGCATTGGGCATTAAACTTATCCGCAAATTAGGTTTTAACCCCCTGATTTATAGAGCTTTTTGGTTAATTCGCGAATATGTCTATTGGTAATTGTTGTTTTTTCTTATTCCCCATTCTCCATGCCCCATTCCCCATTCCCAATACCAATTCCCAATACCAATTTATTTTTAACTTTCCAAATTTGGGCGTACTTTTGCCCGAATAAGTATACCAGTAATGTTGTCGTGACCATTGTATTGGTTTCCTAAATCAATTAATTTTGTAACACCTTGTTCTAAGTTAGCGCCGGAACTAAGTAAGGGTTCTAAATGAGTCTGCCAATGGGTTTCTAGTAAATCATTATCTGATAGACCGTCCGATGCCAAAAGCAGAAGAGTATCTTCATTAATCTCAAAAAAGCCTACATCAGGATTAATCGAATTTTCATCACGAGGCCCCAAAGCTTGGGTTAGTTGGTAGGCATCCGGACGGGCGTAAGCTATGCTTGCTTCCACTCCTCGGGTAATTTCCCGTTGCCCAACTTCATGATCTACCGTGACTTGTTCTAGTCCCCTCTTACGCGTCAAGCGATAGAGACGGCTATCTCCCACATGAGCAACTGCTGCTTGAGTATCTTGAATTAAGAGCATTACCAAAGTTGTACCCATACGCCCTACTCCAGAACGGGCATCTTGTTGATTGAGCTTGTAAATCGCCTCATTAGCTAAATAGACTGCCTCACGAATGCTATCTTCTGTTGGCAGTTGATTGGCAATCCAGTGTTCTTGAAAGTATTGCCGTAGGGTGTTGACTGCTAACTCACTGGCTATCTCACCGCCAGCATGTCCACCCATCCCATCGCAGAGAATATACAAACCATGCCCTTCCAGAACTCGACTTTTAGGGAACTCCAACTTTTGGATTTTGGTTTCAATACCAAAGTAGTCTTCATTGTGATGACGTTGACGACCTACATCTGTGCGTCCTGCATCTTCCAAGCTACTTAACTGCATCGCCAGCACAACAGTTGGCATATCATCTTTGCTAATGATGATATCTTCTGGTTCGTCTGATTGCGGCATAGTGGGCACAGTAGTATTGTTCTCCTTTATTGGGGGCAAGGTTGCGGTTCCTAGTGCTTCTAATTCAATAGAGATTTCCTCCAAACGCGATCGCAATTGTGCGATGGTGTGAATCTTACCTACATCTAAATCTCCCAACATCTGGACTACAGAGCCAAATTGAGTGCGTTGAGACTGCCTAAATAGTGCTTGCCAAACTCGCCCCAAAGCTTGAATGGTTAACGGCTCCTCTGCAATAGCAGATGTTTGGGCTTCGGCATCTTCTGACGACTCGCTGACGGGCAGAGAACTTGATGAGTCCACATACAATCTTTGTAGCGCCAGCGTTTGGTCTTCATCCAATCGCAAATTTGATAAATCTAAAAGGCTTTGACGACAATTTACTGGTTCCAACAATGCCCAAAGTTGGGTCATTTGATAACACCAGTGTAAAATTTTTAACGAACTTGTTGTCTCTTCTTGCCATAAGTCAACTAAAGGCTGCCAATTTGAGCGGTCTTCAATTATTACTACCTGCATATCCCCCTGCTGCCATGCATCGTGAATCAGTGGTATCTCGCGCCCACTTTGGGAGTGTAAGGCAATATAAGGTTTCGCAAGGTGGGGAATTCTAGTTGCATCTACTGATGGCGTTAGTAAATCTGATTGCTGACTTGCTAGTATTGCCTCAATTGGTGATATTTGATACGGCTGGCAGTCTAGAACTCTCACACCTGTAACAGTAATGGTGGCAGTTTCCGTTTGGGTAGGTAGCGGATCTAACAATTGATAGCGCTCTTGGGAGTCTAAATAAGAGCCTAATGCAATCTGAGAACTAGGAGATAGAGGAGATGATGAGGATATTGCTTCTTCATCTTCTTCTAATCCCACATCTTGCTCATCTGTCTCTACTCCCAAAACTTCCCCAATCGTTTCTTTAGCAATAATTGCCCAAAACACTGTTCCACATTCCGTGCCACAGTTGTGACAAAGTAGTGCATTTACAGGTACATCTTCGGCGCTGCATTCAGGACAAACTTTGTGGGTCAGGGATGTGCCACAGCTTTGACAGAATTTATTGCTTTTGGGGTTTTCAAATTTACACTGAGGGCAAATCAGCATAGTGGAAGTTCCTTTATTCGCGCTCCAAGGTGCTTCTAGCCACTAAGATCAAAGGTGCCACAATTGGCTGTCCCTGACTAAAGTAGACCTACAAGAGATTGTAGTTTATCAATGAATTTTGGTGGCAGTATTAATTGTGACGCATATTAGATAAATATTTAATATATTGGCAACCAATTGCTTATGAATGGGGAGTGGGGAATGGGGAATGGGAAATGGGGAATGGGAAATGGGGAATGGGAAATGGGGGCAGAGAGAGACAAGGGGGACAAGGAAAATGAAAATAACCATGCCTAATTCCCAATTCCCAATGCCCTATTGTCAAGAGTTTGGCAATTGCGGGGGTTCTGCGTTAAACCATTTTTGATAAATTTGCTTGTAAATACCATTGGATAACAAAGTCCCTATACCTTTGTTTATTGCATCTAAATGGGGGGAGTCTTTAGGTATAGCAATTCCGTAGTATTCTTCAGTGAGCAAATCGGCAACAACTCTGATGCCTTTGAGTTTGCCATTTTTAATCGCATACAAAGTTGCAAAAGCATCGCTAACCACAGCATCAACGTTGCCATTGAGTAAGTCCTGGAAAAATTCTGGGCCAGAATTAAAAGTACTAATTTTGGCATTTGGGATGGTTTTGGCAAAATCTGCCCCGGTGGAACCAATTTGTACAGCGATTTTTTTACCTTTGAGACTGTTGAAGTCTCTAATATTCTGGTTGTCTTCGCGGACAGCGATCGCTAGTCCGGCTTTAAAATAAGGTCGTGAAAAAGCAATTGTTTTCAGGCGTTCGGTGGTAATGGTGATTCCGCTAATTGCCGCATCAACTCTTTTAGCTTGCAAAGTCGAGATCATGCCATCAAAAGGTAGCCTTTCAAACTGGACTGCAAAACCTGCTACTTTAGCGATTGCATTCATCAAATCAATATCAAAACCTTCCAAGTCCCCGCTAGCCTTTTGGATTTCAAAAGGGACAAAGGTGGGATCTGTCGCCACTCTAAGAGGTATAGCATCTGAGTTATTAGTAGGATAGAAATTTTTACAGGCAATAATCAGTAGCAGACAGCCTAAGCTTAAAATTAGCTGCTGCCACTTGAGGTTAAATAATTTCACTGTAGTAATTCCGTTCCATCAGTCAAGATTCACGATAGTTGTCATGATGTTATAAGAAAGAATACATCCGTCAGCAGCTACAATCCACCATGAATTCTGGGCGACTAACGAAAGTTTCAGACCCCCACTCTCGTTAAAAGTTGAGAACAGAGGAAACTTCCAATCTCGGTTTTCGCCAATTACCCTCTTGTGTGTTGTGTACTCTGACTTCCAATTTTTAACTACTTATGGTTTCTACAACCCCTGCTTACCAAATTACTGATTTGTTCGCCGAACGCGCAAAGAACCTTGCACCACCAACTTACGGTACAGAGTTAAGCAAAATCGTCACTGTCAGCTTTGCCTACGGTCTAGCCGATCCAATTCTCTTTCCTCACACTGACTTGGCTGCTGCGAGTGCCGTTGTGCTGGCAGAAGAGGCTCCGATCGCTCTCAATTACGGCCCGCCTTCCGCTCAACTGTATGAGCAAATTATCCTCCGCTTGCAGGCGAAGGGAATTGCTGCCGATCGCGATCGCCTGATCATTGGCTATGGTTCTGGTCAGATTCTCGGCTTACTACCAGATGTGTTTGTGGAACCTGGTGATGTAGTAATTGTGGAAGGGCCAACCTTCTTGGGAGTAGTTACCAGATTTGTCCACGCTGGCGCACGCATAATTACCATTCCTGTGGATGAGTTAGGGATGGATGTAGATGCGCTAGAAGTAACATTAAACGATTTAAAAAAACAGGGCATCCGACCCCGATTTATTTATACTATTCCCACCTTTCATAATCCTACAGGTACTACTATGCCGTTATTTCGCCGCCAAAAACTGGTAGCATTAGCGGCTGAGTATGGCGTTCTAATCGTGGAAGACGATGCTTATAGCGATTTGCGCTTCCGAGGAGAAACTATGCCCTCCCTGGCAAGTCTTGACCAAGAAGGGTGGGTATTATATGTGAGTACCTTCTCGAAAATTATTGCGCCCGGTATCAGGTTGGGCTGGGCTTGTGGCGATCCAGCAATTATTGAGCGCCTGGCGATGTTCAAAAGTGAGGGGCCTGTGGGGCCATTTGTCAGCCATGTGGTCGCTCGCTATTGTGCTACAGGGAAACTAGAGAATCACATTCAAGAGCTAATTGCCTGTTATAAACATAAATGCAATTTGTTATTAGAAGCGATCGCTCAAGAGTTTCCCAGTGATATCGTTGCTCTGCGTCCTGATGGTGGCTTCTTCGTTTGGTGTAAATTGCCACCAGATATCAGCGCTAAAGCACTTCTAATGGCTGCCAGTGAATATGGCATCAGTTTTCTGCCAGGGACTCGCTGCTATGCCAATGGACAAGGGGATGATGCCATTAGGTTAGCTTTTAGCTTTCAGCCAACACAGAAGATTGTTGAGGGAATCGCTACATTAGGATCGGTATTGCGCGGATTGAGGTAATTTGTAATGACGCTCTCTATAAGATGCTGTACGTAGCTTGCTTCTCCCAAAAATCGAAATTTGGGACTCGTGAAATATCAATCCAAATCTCAACTACAAGAGACTTTGGACTTATCTCCACACCCCATTTGACATTTTAGCGATCGCTTGAAGTTGTCACCAATCTAGGCAGTATAAGAACGAGGAGATTAGCCCTTTCAAGGTGGGTAAAAATATTGGTCAACCAATTCCTTTTTAACCTCTTTTCTCTGTGTTCTCTGCGTCTCTGTGGTAGATAAATTACTTTTAAACCGCAGAGACACAGAGAGCGCAGAGAGAAGAAAAGAGATTTTACAAGTCACCTTGAAAGGGCTAGAACTAGGAGATTTAGTTATTGACCAAATACCAATTTTGTAGCGCCAACCGTTGAATTTCGCGCCAGGGGATATTATGTTTTCTGGCTAATTCTGCACAATCTTCATATTCTGGCTGCACATTGGCAATAACTTTTTCTGGTGATTGTCCCTTCCATGCTACCTTGACACGCACTTTGCCATATTCAATTTCTACTTGTTGAATTTCCCGTTGTAAAATGGCGCGTTGCTGAGTTGTTCGCCGAATACCCAAAGTTGTAGTTTCACGGAATATAACCGCTTCACAACTGAGTAAATTTTCTGGATGACAAATCACAGTCAGCAAAATCCCTGGACGGGACTTTTTCATACCGATCGCTTGGGTAAAAACATCCACTGCACCAGCAGCAAACAAAGCCTCAAAAACATAGCCGATCGCTTGGGGATTTAAATCATCAATTTGGGTTTCTAGTACCGAGATAGTTTCTAAATTTGAGCTAGTATCTTCACAATTGCTGAAATTTGACTGTAAACTTGCGCTTTCGCCCAGCCAGAGGCGTAAAATATTGGGAATTGGTAAATTTATGGTTCCTGCTCCCAATCCTACCTGCTTGATAGCGATCGCGGGTGGTGAACCAAAATCTCTTACCAAAGTAGTAGCGATCGCAGCTCCTGTTGGTGTCACCAGTTCTCTATCAATGCCATTGCTATAAACTGGACAACCCCGCATTTCCCAAAGTTTTAATACTGCTGGTACTGGTACTGCCATTTGACCATGTGCAGCCCGAACAGTACCGCCACCAGTGGGAAACGCCGAGCAGTAAAGCAGGGGCCATCCTTCGTCATTACTCTCAATCCCTAACCAATCTAACCCCAGGCAAGTACCCACAATATCTACGATCGCATCTATCGCACCCACTTCATGAAAATGAACTTTTTCAGGAGAAATCCCATGCACTGCCCCTTCTGCGACTGCTAGCTGTCGGAATACTGCCAAACTCCAAGCTTCTGCTCGTGATGGCAACTGAGCTTTGAGAATCATCTGCTCTATTTCTGGCAAGTGGCGTGTGTGATGGTGATTGTGTTCGTGGTCATGGTGATGGCGATCGTGTACTAAATCCACATGAACTTTAGTCGCCTGCTGGCCGTTCCGTTGGACAAGTTCTGCTCTTAACTGATATTCCTGTTCAATTCCCAATCCATTAAGCTTTTCAATTAAATACTCCACAGGAACACCCAAACTTACCAAAGCACCCAGGCACATATCACCAGAAATTCCTGTCGGACATTGAAGATAAGCAATTTTATTCATAATAAATTAGTCATTAGTCATTAGTCATTAGTCATTAGTCATTAGTCATTGGGCATTGGGCATTGGGCATTGGGCATTGGTTATTCTCCTCTACTTCCCCTGCTCCCCCTGCCCCCCGCTCCCTGCTCCCCAGTCCCCAGTCCCCAGTCCCCAGTCCCCAATCCCCAATCCCCAATCCCTCTATGGCAAAAATTTTCTCAGTTCATCCGGATAATCCTCAAGTTCGCCGAATAGAGGAAATAAAGTCGGCGCTTTCTAGTGGCGCAGTCATGCTTTACCCTACTGATACAGTTTATGCGATCGGTTGTGATTTGAATGCTAAGTCGGCGGTAGAACGAGTGCGGCAAATTAAACAGCTAGCAAATGATAAACCACTGACATTTTTATGTCCCTCGCTTTCAAATGTGGCAACTTATGCCTTCGTAAGTGACACAGCCTATCGAATTATGAAACGCCTGATTCCAGGGCCATACACGTTTTTGCTCCCAGCAACTAAATTAGTACCGCGATTGGTGCAAAGCCCCAAGCGGAAAAGTACTGGAATTAGAGTACCAAACCATACTGTGTGTTTGGAGTTGCTGGCAGCTTTGGGCAATCCAATTATTTCAACTTCGGCACATCTGCCACCAGATGAAGCAGATAATGGCATGATTCGGATAGATCCAGAAACTGTTCAGTCGCGGGTAGAGCTATTTGACCGTTTGGACAAGTTGGTAGACATAATTGTAGACACTGGTGAAGAACCTACTTATGAAGTCTCTACCATCTTAGATATGACCGGAGACGAAGCAGCAATTATACGGAGGGGTTTAGGTTGGGAAGCAGCAGCAGCATGGGTATAAGAAAGAGACTTCACAGGCACACCTCTCCGTTTCGGAAATTGTGATAAAAGCAACTCCAGTTTTTAAATTGTCATATTTAAACGTCATATCTACGACGGGCACAGATGCAATAACAGGATGGTGGTAATAGTCATTACAGCAAGGGATTTGGCAACTTTGAGAAAATGCTGGGTACATGAGTACCCGCGTCAATGTGGTGGCTTGTGAAAAAACCGACACATTGGCATAACTGTAACTCTCTCGTATTTCCTACAGTTTTATATATGAGCTTTAGATGTGAGCATTATATGGGGCAAGTCTTAATTGATAAATGCCCAAAGATTCACAAGCCTTGGCCGGCCTTGATTGCTGTGTCTGCGTTGTAATTACGGTGCAATACTACTCCCTGGAAAAGTCATGAAAGCTAACGTCATCAATCTACCAAACTCTACACCCATTTTTGAAAACCACCTTTCGACCGAAGAATTTTCAGACAGCAGCAGCGAAACCTTGATTGAATTGCTGTGTCAAGAAATGCAAGCACAAGTGAAAGCAGCACCCAGGTGCGTAGAAGCTTTAGCAAACCGCATAGCCGTAGAAGTAGAACGCATTTGCGATAAAAGCTCGCGTATCCAAACATCTGGGCAAATCAAATCCTGGCAGATTACGCTGGGAAGGCATCGGATGCAAAAGTGCTTACGTTACTACCAACTAGGTTCCAAACAAGGGCGGGTGGAATTACATAGTAATTTGGGTGCTATGGTTTACCGCCATGTAACTTTATCTGGCTCTGAGTTGGGCTTTGATGCTCGTTACAGCCTAATTGAAGATTTTTTACAAGCATTTTATATCGAAGCTATCAAAGCTTTCCGCAGAGAAAACGAATTACCTGACGATCACACACCGCGTACTCAGCTGCAATTAGCTGAATATATGGCGTTTACAGAACAGTACGCCAAACGCCGCATCAATTTACCTGGTGGTGCAAATCAGCAATTAATTATCCTGCGGGCCCAAGGTTTTGCTCGTCGTCAGCCGCAAGAGACTACCGTGGATATTGAAATGGCGGTGGAGTCTGCTAAGGGTGAAGAAGCAGAATCTTATCAGCGTAACTCGGCGGTGCAACAGTTGCGATCGCAGATGATTGCCCAAACTAATTTCGATCCATCTGAAGAGTCAGAACGCGATCGCGTCATCACTGAATTGATGAAATATCTGGAGTCTCAAGGTCAATCTGACTGTATGAACTACCTCAGCTTGAAACTTCAAGACCTCTCAGCCCCAGAAATTGACCAAATTCTCGGTTTAACCAGCCGTCAACGCGATTATCTCCAACAACGCTTTAAATACCACGTAGAAAAGTTTGCCAAACAACATCACTGGCAATTAGTACATCAATGGCTAGGCGCAGGTTTAGAGCAAAAATTGGGTTTATCTTCCCAACAGTGGGAAATCTTTGTGAATCAACTTACAGAACAACAACAGCAAATATTACAGTTAAAAACTGCAAGGCAAACTGACCAAGCGATCGCTAAAACCATTAAATGCACCCCCAAACAGTTACAAAAGCGCTGGACTCAACTGTTAGAACTAGCATGGTCTATCCGCAACGGCCATACTGAAGCACAAACAGGTTGAAGCTAAGGTGAAATAACTATAAGACATTATCCAAGCTTATAACTGGGACGAGGAGCGCGAATTTAGCTTATACACTAAGTACAAAATTCTCTTAATCCGTAGCGAATTCTTTGCGTGCCTCTGCGCTTCCCTCTGCGCCCCTACCCTGCGGGAAGGCAAAGCGCCTATGCGTTTAAATTTCACCCTTCAATTCGCCACGATCTTCCGCAAATAACTCTTATCTGAATTTATCTCAATTACTAACTCGTTCCTCATCCAAATTATTAATACATTTGTATTTATTTAGTACAAAAATACCAATAATTTCCGATTTTTTACCCATTAATCCAACCTTGTTTACGTCAGAATAAAAAATTCATATTAAGAAACTGACCCTTTTTTACTATTTCTGTGAAATTCTATAATTAGTAGGACTTTTGGCAGAGGGATTTAGGATGGCTCTGACTCAAGGCGGACGGGCAAATAAGTCGGGGAATATTTTAGAAGGAAATGTTGAAGCAATCTTAAATGGACATAATTATTTCCAAGTAGGGAACTATGTCCCAAAAGAATTTATACTAAATGCTGCTTTATTACCAAAGCGCTATGGAAAAGAAATTTATATTGGAACTGGGATTTATCATACCGATTTGAAGGTTGATTTTTATGTTGTTGGCTCACCTGCAATGCCATCTGGTTTAATTTTCGAGTGCAAATGGCAAGAAAGCCCCGGTTCTGTCGATGAAAAGTTTCCTTACTTGAACATGAACATCCAGCACTATTACCCTGCACCAACTATCGTCATTTTAGGCGGTGAAGGTATGCGAGAAGGTGCCAGCAAATGGCTAAAAACAAGAGTTAATGATAACCATAATTTATTAGCAGTTTATAGCTTAGACAGATTTATTGCTTGGGCAAATAAAAATCTTTAAAAGATGTAATTAATAGTTCGTCAATCATGCCTCTATTTTTTATATTGGAGTTAATTGATCGGGCTGCTTTAATTTTATAAGCTTCAAAATTGATATCTGTATAAATATTTCTAATAAATTCGCTATCAGAATTACAGACCATAATTTTAACACCACGACTTGCCAACTCTGCACAAGTATCTCTTAAAAGTTCTTGGTCTTTTTTACTAAAACAATTTTGACTATAAGCTGTGAAATTGCTAGTATCACTTATAGGATGATAGGGTGGGTCAAAAAATACAAAGTCATCACTGCTAGTTGCATGATTTAGGACTTCTGTAAAATCTGCTTGTTTGATTTCTGCATGAGAAAGAGCTTCTGATGCAGCTTGTAGTAAAACCTCAGAGCAAATATTGGGATTTTCATATCTGCCTAAAGGCACATTGAATTTGCCCTGTGAATTGACTCGATAAAGACCATTAAAACAAGTCTTATTAAGATAAATTAGACGAGCCGCTTTTTCTAGATCAGTCCCATCAGAGTTGTTTCTGACACTATAATAATAATCTTTATTATGTCGAATTTTATGCTCTTTCAATAGAGAAGTTAATTCTTCAACACGATCTCTGACACAACAATAAGTGTTAATTAATTCGGCGTTAATATCAGTTAAAGTTGCTGTCTTTGGTTGGAGATAGAAAAAAACAGCACCACCACCTAAGAATGGTTCATAGTAATTTTTATAACTTTTGGGAAAATAAGGAATATATTGCTGTATCAACCTACTTTTACCCCCTGCCCACTTCAAAAATGGACGCGGGCTAGTTTCCTTGGGGATTTGAATTACCATTTACTTGCGATTTAACTGAAAATAATCGTGACTAAATAAAGCCAATATAACCGACGAGGCATATTTTATATTAGCTGGCTAATTTTCCGGCTGCATAGATTACAATTGAGTTGATAAAGCATATCAAAACAAACGTAAGTATATAACAAGGCAGTTTAGATTCAGATGTTTGACGGATTTTGGGATAACGTCTTTCGCTACCCCCGGTACTTAATTACTATAGTCTTAGGGCTGTTTTTGAACACCTTTGCGCCATTAGTGCCACTGTTGAAGCGCCCTGTTACCTTAATCGCCCTCTTAGGTTTATTTGTGAGCAGCCTAGTCTTTCTTACTTTCACCCTACGGGCAATGCTGGGCTTGAGTGCAATCTAGACTAGCGCTATATCGGGGCTATGCCCTAAAGACGGTTACTCTTGGCGTTGCTTTCGCTAAGTACTGTCTACCCAAATTGCATCTATTTTTGTCGTACAACCTCTGTCAGGAGGCGAAATTTTTATGGCTACAAATCGCCGGGTTTCCCGCGTTGCAGAATTGATCAAACGGGAAGTTAGCCAAATGCTGCTCAACGGCATTAAGGATGACCGTGTGGGTACAGGAATGGTAAGTGTGACTGATGTTGATGTTTCTGGCGATCTCCAACACGCCAAAATCTACGTCAGTATCTATGGTACAGATGAAGCTAAGGTAGAAACAATGGCAGGCTTAAAGTCAGCCACAGGTTACGTCCGCAGTGAACTTGGGGCGCGGGTAAGGCTACGTCGTACACCAGAAGTCATCTTTCTCGAAGATCGTTCCATAGAACGCGGTAACAAGGTACTGGCACTACTAAGCCAACTCAATCACGATCGTCCGCCAGAAAATCTGTTAGCAGTAGAAGACAGCACAGATGAAGATGATGAATCATTTAGTGAATAAGTAACTTAAATAACAATGTAACTTCAGAACAATTAATCTCAGCAAATCCGCCAAACAGTTTACAGACGTGACTAGATCGCGTCTGTTTTAATGTAACCATAACCAACTTCAGCGATCGGTAGTTGCATCTATACGCTTGATGTTTGCCTTGGCTTTCGTCTTTACTCTACTAGGACTTACGCAAAACTACACGCGGTAGGGGCAATACCCTGCGGGTACTCCGTTGGAGAATTCGTAGAGTAGCCGCTTCTCTAGAGATGCTTCGCGTAGCTTGCTTCGACCTAGGAGTATGCGTCTACATGAATTGCCGCTAACTGAACTGAAAATTAGGGTTTTGGCTGTACCCTGCGGGAAGCTAACGCAACGGTGGCTTCAAATCTTAGAGGTTGAATTCCCAAATGATTTGCTCCTCCTGCCTTTACTCCACCCTTTTACAGATGTTGAGCAAAAGAAAACTGTGTAATATTAGTGCTGAAAATAACTAAGCAATTGCAATTTTACTTAAGAAATTGTTAACAGATGATAGGGTAAAAGCCTTCGTAGTGTACTTTAGCCGTTATGTTTTGCAACAGTTTATACCGTAGTATCTGACAAATATTCTTGTGTTGTTTACCCTTAGATAAATACCAGCAGTTCAAGATCCGGCTTTAAGGTGATTATTTGATATGTAAGCGATGCCTGTGGCGGGCTACGCCTACGCAATATGAATTCTTACCACCCAGCAAATCTTGCCTAAATACAGTAATGGCAAGACTTTCAGACTTGTTGCATAAAAACCATATAACCGCCATAGCAGGTTAAGTTAACTACTCGGAATTTTTTTTGTAAAGCAGATTTTTGATAAATGTCAGGATTCGTTGACTTTCTTAACATTTCTTGAGATAATTTCAGGATATCTAGCGTCAAAATAAAAATAGTTCCGTATAGCAAACTACAAAATACTAGCCACAAGTCTAATTTCTGTAATGTTTGTTCCTAATTATTAACGGGAACACTATCGTAAGTGTTAATTTGTGAGTAAAAACCATGAGTGTGAATACGGTGCCTTCTATCAATTACTACTCTCTCGATTTGATCCAAGACGAAGCACGTCGACTGGTGCAAAAGGGAATGATTAGCCGACAACAGCCGATATATACCCTTTGCCAATACATTCCAGCGAGAGAGTGGGTTTGCGTTGAATGTGAATTAGAGAAATGTGACTTTTTGTTGCGCGATCGCATTGGCGACTTAATTGGCCGTGAACAGTGGGACAACGACTAAATCAATGTTTGATTTCGGGTTTGGGGTTGTGGGGGTTAATTTTCGATGTGTGGATGTCACAGTCAACGATCCTACGCCCAATCTGGGGGATAATCTCTGGTTTTAATGAGCATTCACCCATACAGAATCTTGCGTTTTTCATTAACACAGAAGAATTGGAGTCTTAATTTATATAAGTTTTCAAGTTAAAGAAAGCATCAGAACCCTTTTTTCTGTATATCTGGTGCTACAGCTTGAGTTTAGTATGTAAATTCGGTGAAGCTCCTACATTGATCCGATAGAAGTGTAGGAACTTCACTTTTGACTCGCAATCGACAAGATCGCTTCTTTGCGGTTCAAAGGTAGAATCCGTCTTGAAAAGTTTGCTCAGTCGGGCTAACCAACACCAGTTGCGACAATAGAGGAAACCTCCGCAAGTAACTGGCTCAATTTTCGCAAAATCCCAAATTTGTATAGGATTATTTGTTAAAAAATCTCTAAAAGCAGAGAAAAATTATATAAACGATTATCCGACCTGCTCTAAATATTGATTAATGTCTTCAATAATACGGGTAAGTTCAGCTTCAGTAGTCAAGCGGATGTTGACGTTGCGCACAGTCAGCAAAACTTTGGCTGCGAAAGGCGTTGGCCAGATATTAGGATTACAGAAAATTTCTAAAAATACTTCACCCGTATAACGATATTCCATTGGAGGCTGGGGAGTGACTTTACCTCCGCCAGGAATGGGTTTAGCGGCGACAGCTTTCAGGCGTTCCATCAGTTGATCTGTCGCTGTCTTTAATTCTCGTGCTGCTTGAGGTGAAAAACTGAAGGAGACAGAACCTTCAATTAGGTTCAATGTTAGAGGAATTGAAGACATAAGTTTTTATTAAAGCTTATTGATAAGTACTAATCTTACCGGAAGAAGAGACGAAGCCGCCGAGATCGACGGCGGCAAAGCCCAATTTTTTGAGGATGCACCCCCAGGCGCTAATATCGTCGCCAGACAGATTTACACGATCGGATTTTTCCTGGTTCTGCTGTATCAGGCTGCAAAGCCACCATCAATCTTCAGGCTTGCACCGGTAATGAAACCAGCTTCCGCACTGGCAAGATAGGAAACCATCTCGGCGACTTCTTCAGTTCGACCATACCGTTGGAGGGCAATCATACTTTTCATAGTGTCGGCAAAGGGGCCTTCCGCCGGATTCATATCAGTGTCTATCGGGCCGGGTTGAATATTGTTCACCGTAATGCCACGAGGGCCGAGATCGCGGGCAAGACCGCGTGTGAAGCTTGCAATCGCACCCTTGGTTAAAGCGTAAACGGAGCCGCCAGCAAAAGGCATTATGTCACTGTTGACGCTGCCAATCATAACGATCCGTCCACCCTCACCCATGTGGCGGACAGCCTCCTGAGTTGCCACAAAGACACCCTTGATGTTAACTGCGATCAGCCGATCAAAATCATCCATTGAGAATTGATCGATTGGGGCTAAAGTGGCGACCCCCGCATTGTTCACAAGGATGTCAAGACGACCAAAGGCTTTCACTGTATCGGCAACAGCGTTTTTCACGGCTTCGACATTGGCACTGTCGGCGTGAAGAGCCTTGGCTTGGCCACCTGCCGTTTCGATGGCAAGCACCACCTCGTCGGCTTTTTGCGGCGAGCTAGTGTAGGTGAGGGCGACGGCTGCACCATCGTTTGCGAGACGTTTGGCGATCGCTGCTCCCAGACCACGTGAGCCGCCTGTTACCAATGCCACCTTACCTGTAAGTTTTTTGGTACTCATAATATTTCGTGATTGAAACTTGCCGTCTGAGGAAAATTAACCTTTGGAATTATATGGCTCAAGTTCTTACTCAAACTCGTAAGAGGATCAAATTTTCACTCATTCCTCTGACTGGTTAATTTATTTTTAGCGAGGGGAACGTCAAAACTCACCTCTAGGTTTACTAATTATTCAAAAGCCTGTAAATATTTTTCGATTTTGCTGCTCAAATTTTGACCATTTTTTGAATGAAGCACAGGCTTCTTTATCCTTAAAAAGTAGCAAATAAAACTCATTAAGCTCGTCAGTTATCCTAAGTAAGTACAAATCACTGATGGTCATCATAATATCTCTGGATACAATTTTGTCTGGAGTAACTGGATGTAGAAATAACAAAATTAATTAAATTATTTCTGAAATTAATGATAAAAATATGCTGTTATTTATAAATACATTACTAATAGCTATAAAGCTTGTAGCTGCTGTTAGCTATAAAGAATCTCAACAGAATAGTATAAAACATAGAGCCTATAGAGAGACTTAATTCTTACCGTGTAAGACTTTGATACATTTTATTTGTGTTTATTTATGTTTTGAGTTCTACATTAGAAGTCATAGAACTTGATGTGATAAATTATCTATGCTTCACGATAACCGCGCCGAAGTGCGAAAGGTTTTAATTATTACCCTACTACTCAACCTATTTGTAATGGGATTGAAAGCAGTTGTGGGTTACTGGACAGGTTCGTTGAGTTTGCTAGCTGATGCCTTGCATAGTGTGACAGATAGCGCCAACAACGTTTTAGGATTAGTTGCAAGTAAATTTTCTTCTCCACAACCCGATCGCGAGCATCCTTACGGACACCACAAATTTGAAGCCGTGGGAGCTTTAGGAATTGCCTCATTTTTAGGAATAGCCTGTTTTGAAATTCTGCAAGGAGCGATCGAACGAATTCTCAAAGGTGGTGGTGAACCTGTGAGAATATCGCCACCAGAGTTGTGGTTATTGCTAATTGTCCTTGGTGTGAATATTTTTGTGGCGTTTTACGAACGCGCTGTTGGTAAGCGGGTAGGTAGCTCAATTCTCATAGCTGACGCTACACATACCATGAGCGATATTTGGGTGACAATCTCCGTAATTGGCGGCTTGATCGGAGTTTGGCTAGGTTATCAATGGATGGATCTGGTATTAGCCTTTCCTGTCGCCTTGTTGGTATTTTGGAGTGGTTGGTCAGTTTTAAAAGAAAATTTGCCTTGGCTTGTGGATCAAATGGCGATCGCACCAGAAGCAATTCATGCGATCGCTACTTCTGTTCCAGGTGTAATTAACTGTCATGATATTGCTTCTCGCGGTGTTCTTGGTCGTCAGGTATTTATTGAAATGCACTTAATCGTAGATGCATCAGACGTAGAAACCGCTCACCACATCACCGAAGAAGTAGAAAGCCGATTAGAAGAAAGGTTCCGTCCAGTGAGGATTTTAATTCATGTTGAGCCACCAGCATATAAGTCTGAGCAAATTAGCTTTGAAACTGGAGCAAAGTAGTCTCAGCAATTCCAAATCACGCTCTGTTCATTTAATGACCCACAAATGACTGCATCTTTGCGTTAATTCTTATAAGAAGCAACCAAATCAGCAACGATCGCAACTAGTTCTCCTGGATCGACTGGTTTAGGCACATGAGTCTGAAAGCCTGCTTCCAGCGCACGGCTACGATACTCGCTATCACCATAAGCAGTTAAAGCGATCGCAGGGAGTTTTTCCCAAATATCAGGCTTCAGCGCCCGGATCTTGCGGATAAGGGTGTAGCCATCTTCACCAGGCATAGCAATATCACAAATTAAGACATCTGGCTGCAACTCAGGTAGTACTTTCAATGCTACCGCCGCCGATGGAACTGCCATGACGGTGGCTCCATCAGCTTCTAACACGGTAGTAATGTAAAAGCGGCTATCGTCATCATCATCAACTACGAGGATGTTTAAGCCAGCAAGGGGCAGAGGAGGTTCCATAACATCTCCATAAATGTTTATCAAATGAAAGTTATTTCTAATGAGCTGCTGGTTTTTTTGTCTTTTACCACACCCTTGGTAATTTTACTGCGATCGCGCCTATTTTCCTAGACAATAATTCAATTTATCTAACCACCATCTAATTGATGGTTAATTATTCGCTGGAATTTATAATTCTTGACTGGATAAAATTATATTTGTGTTTAAATTCATTTTTACAAATAATTGTTTTACAAAATTATTTGGATAATCGCTGCCTATTTTATTACAAAAAACTTGCGATTTTGCTGGGACTTTTCAATTTAGCAAGCATGGCATTTTTTACATCTAAATTGTATTAATTAAATCAAGCTCTTGTAAGGTGGGCATCTTGCCCGCCATAACTATTTTAAGTTAAATGTAGAGTCAATACGGTTCGGTTAAAGGGCAAAGGGAAAAGGTTTGGAATACATCCTTTCCCCTTTACCCCTTACCCTTTACCCAGACCACAAGGAAAGTGAAAAATGCTTATCCGAACCGTATTAAATGTAGAGTAGCTTACCAAAGCTATAGCCAAAAAAATAGACAATGCCAAAACTCAAAACGAGTCAGCTCGGCATTGCCATTTAAAATATGTGAATCTAAATTACTGCAAAGAACATGAATAATCGGAAAGAGTGATGAGCTTTTTAGTTAACTCAACTCAAAACTTGCTTACTCCCACTCAATGGTTCCAGGCGGCTTAGAGGTGATGTCATAAACCACACGATTCACCCCTTTTACCTCATTCACAATCCGCGTAGAAATCACTTCCAGGACATCGTAAGGCACTCTCGCCCAATCAGCAGTCATGCCATCTTCACTGGTAACAATTCGCAAGACGATAGGATAAGCGTAAGTACGTTGATCACCCATAACGCCAACACTACGAATTGGCAGCAATACAGCAAATGCTTGCCAGAAATCATGATACATACCGCGTTGGTTAATTTCTTGCCGTACAATCAAATCGGCATCGCGCAAAATATTTAACCGCTCAGATGTAACTTCCCCCAAAATGCGAATTGCTAAACCAGGCCCAGGAAAAGGTTGTCGTTGGACAATTTCTTCTGGTAAACCAATGGAACGCCCAACTTTGCGGACTTCATCTTTAAATAGTTTCCGCAGTGGTTCCACCAATTTAAATCTTAGGTCTTTGGGTAAACCGCCAACATTGTGATGGCTTTTAATTTTTACCGCTACCCGCTCACCAGTTTGGGGATCAACATTGGTGTCAGCAGATTCGATGACATCTGGATAAAGAGTCCCTTGAGCTAGATAGTCAAAATGACCAAGGCGCTTGGAGGTTTCCTCAAATACATTGATAAATTCGTGTCCGATGCGGCGGCGTTTTTCTTCAGGATCTGTAACACCAGCAACCTTAGCTAAAAAGCGATCGCGCGCATTCACATACTCTACAGGAATGTGAAACTGCTCTTGGAACAGCTTTACCAATCGCTCTGGCTCATACTTTCGCATAAAGCCTTGATCGATAAACACACAAGTTAGTTGCTCACCAATCGCTTTATAGAGCAAGAACGCCAGGGTAGAAGAATCAACTCCCCCAGATAGTGCCAAAAGCACTCGCTTCTCGCCAACTCTGGTGCGAATTTCCCGAATTGCCTCTTCAACAAAAGCCGCAGTTGTCCAAGTGGGTTCGCAATCGCAGATATGGTAGACAAAATTACGGATTAATGCTATACCACCAAGAGAATGTACTACCTCTGGATGGAATTGAACCCCGTAAAGTTTCCTTTCGTGGTCGGCAATGGCAGCACAGGGGGTATTTTCTGTATGTGCCAGCAATTCAAACCCTGATGGCATTTGGGTAACTGAGTCTCCGTGACTCATCCACATAGTAGTGCCATCTTCGACGTTAGTAAGTAAATCTGTGGGATCGTCAATATATAATGATGCTTTGCCGTACTCACCTCGGTCAGCCTTTGCCACTTCACCACCGAGTTGGTTTACCATTAGCTGCATCCCATAGCAAACACCCAAGACGGGTATTCCCAAATTCCAGATTTCTGGGTCACAATGGGGAGCGTTATCACCATAAACCGAACTCGGCCCACCAGAGAGGATGATTCCTTTGGGATTGAGTTGGCGCAATTGTTCAGAAGTAGTGCGATAGGATAAAACTTCAGAGTATACTTGAGTTTCGCGGATGCGACGGGCAATCAACTCAGAATATTGAGAGCCGAAGTCCAGAATTATAATCAATTGGCGATCAAGTCGCCCAACATTTTCCAATGTTTGGGGCGCTTGTTCTGTCGGTAGAGTCACCACTGTATTCATGACGGAAGTGTTATGTCTGTTAAGGATAGATGCTTTATGGTCTATGGTGATGCTATTATTCAGCCTGCTTAGGCTGATAATGGTATAGAAGCCCTAGACAAACGCGAGGTTATGTGCGTTGGTCTAGTCCCGGAGCTAGAGATGGTATGAAAACGATAAACTTACCCTAGAGTGGTTACTTAAAAGATTATTTATTTGGATTGTTTACGATTATTCATAATAAATTAACATAATTTTCCCATTAACAGACCAGCAGTTTTACTCTTCACGATAATTTTGCGATCACGATCGAAGAGAATCGAGCCACAAATTGTAACCTCTGTGCCTCTTTCGCTATGGCTTTGGATGTATTCTTGGGAACGAACATCAATAGTTTCTGCGATCGCACTGTAAACTTGATTTACCCAATCACTGCCGGTAGCAGCATCTAGCGATTTTATATATATTAGTGCTGCTTCGGCGGTAGCACTATTAAATACAGCTTGGATATCTGGTGATTTTAAACCTGCGATCGCACAGTGCGCGGCCAAAATTTCTCGTCGTCCATCAGCCAAGTAGTGATGGGTGTGAAAAATCCCTCCAGCCAGCTTCATGAGCTTACCGTGATAGCCAAATAATAAGATTTCTTTCACGCCTAGTACATCAGCTTCTACTAACATTGGGCCGAGCCAGTTAGCAGTTTTGACCAATTGTTCGGGATTAATCCCTAGTTTACGCGCTAAATCTAGGCCATTCTCGCCGATACAGAATACTAAACTCTCAAAACGACTGGCTTTATTTTGTAATTCCGCCCGAAAGACTGCAAGCTGATCTGGTGTACTCAAAGGTTGAGAAATGCCGGTTGTGCCTAAAAGCGAAAGTCCTTCAACCACACCAAAAGCAGAATTTGAAGTCCGAACAGCTAGCGATCGCCCTTCAGGTAGAATAATCGTCACCGTGATTTTTTCCCCTGGTGCTAGGATTCGTTGCAAGTTTTCTTTTAAAAGCCTTTGAGCATAAGCATAAATAGCAGGTTTGTCGTCAGCATTCATTTGTCTGCCAATCCCTTCCCCGCCTTTTATAATTACAGTCTCCCCCTCTTCTCGCCATTCCACCAATGCCCAAATCGGTGTATCTTTAGTCAAATCGAGATTATCACCGGGATCGCTACGAGTAATTGCTAAAGCTGTATTTTCAGATAATCCTGCTACCTGTTCAATTGGGATTTCGGCGATTTGAGCCGGTTCAATCAAATCTACTGAGGCTATGCTTAGGGGTTTGCGATCGTGCAACCAGTGTAAAGCTGCAACAGCAGCAGCACAGGCAAAGACGGGAAGTGTGTATCCAGAACGGGACATTTTTTAAATTTAAAAGTCAAAATCATTCTTCAAAAGCGATCGCTCAGTCTCTCATTGAAAAGACAGTTTCAGATGGAAATTTAGAACGATTTGTGGCTTGCTTGCTTAAAGGTAACGACCCAAATCAGCAGCAGTAAGGCTTCAACGTACAACCAACAGACTGCGACTATCCTCTGTATTTGATTGATTATGCAACCGCTTACTAAGAACTAGGATAGTTCTGACTGCCTTCAAACATCGATTCTAGCTGCTCAACTGTTGAAAGAATTGCCTCTATATCTCCATTTGAAGCCAACTCCTTAATTTCCTTGAGACGTTCCAATACTCCTGCTTTCCCATCTGCAAGTAATACATTGAACTGATACCAATTGTACAGGTGATACAGCAAGTGATACGCAACACCCATATTTATTTCATGACTGGGTTCACGTAGAAATAACTCTAAATCAACTAACCAGTCTATTGCGGCTCCAATCCCATCAACATAAGTGTGAAAAACAGCAGTTTTCAGCATCTCTTCTGGTGCATTGGGATAAGCTTGGTGGAATGCCTGTTTTGCCTCACTACTCAGGTTACTACGTTGTAGCAAGGTTCGTACAATTTCCCAACGTTGTTCTCGACTGAATTGTTTTGGCGTGTTCGCATCCTGTGACTGTTGCATCTAAGCCCATCCAATAAAGCTCACAGTATAACCAGTCTGCCTTAACTGCGATCAATTGAACAACACTCCAGTCAAATTAGTGGTGATTGCTCACTAGTAGCCTTGCTGTTATGTCACCCAGGATGCTGATTTTGATATAGACGGTTTCGCTCATATTTTCAACCTACGCTAACACCAAAATACTTTCCACTTCGCTACTTACAAACTGGCTGATTATAGCAAAGTTATCACGCAAGATTTGGACAATTTTAGAAGTTGGACTGTTGCCAATACGGAGATAGATAAATTTGGGTGGATGACCAAAGAGAAGACTGCGCTGATGAAAATCAGAATCTTTGGAAGCAATTACAAAATCGTGTACTTTAGCGTACTCCCAGATAACCACATCGTCGGTGTTGATTAATCCTAAAGTTTTAACGTGTACTGAATCAGGATACAAATCTACAATCTGTGAAATAATTCGATCAGACAGATTTTCGTCTAGAAGCAGTTTCACAGGGATACCACAAATAACTTCTTCTCACGATCGGCAGCAAAAGTTAGACACGCTTTGATATCTTCAGAAGTTAATTCAGAAAAATCCTCTAGGATTTCTGCTTCAGTCATTCCACCAGCAAGATACTCCAAAATATCATAAACAGTGATCCGCATTCTCCGGATACAGGGTTTACCACTGCGTTTTCCAGGTTCAATTGTAATAATTTCGTGGTAATTCATAAATTAGTCAAGATATTTGTTTAATCTATGAGCGTTGTTTTCGTCAGTTTACCAACTAACTTGAGACAAAATTTTAGTTAGACTCCCACTTCTGATAATAGAGTTTCCATAGCTTCCCAAGAAATTCCTTGTTGAATATAACGGGGTGCTTCAGGATTGTAAGGACTGGCTACTCGATCAATATTGAGGATGTTTGCCCCATCTGGCAAAACTGGTACATCTGCATCAAATGCTGTGGGGCGCATCAAAGAACTGGAAAAGCCTTTGAAAATAGCAATTGTATCTTCCTCATCGGCAATTTCCACTATTACAATCAAGACTTCTTTGGGACGTTTGGCGGTGTATTGTTCTAGTCGCTTACCAATGGAATTCATTTTTTTACAGTAGGGGTATGTGACGTAGCAACATTTACTGCGGTGTGGCTGAACGTCCCTGCTTGCCAAGCTTAATCAGAACAAAATAGCTTAAGTAAACCACATAAATTACTAAACTAGTTATGCCAAGAAAACCTAAGAACTCGGCTTTGCTATTAGCATGAAAATATTCTTTGAATAATAACGGAATCTCAAACCAGACGCGACAATAAGCACTCTTCATCACACTGGCAGAAAAAGCACAACCCAAAAATGGGATCAACGCTAGTGTACCCAAAATGCAATAAACAGTTGTAGCCCAGCGCCAAGAGGTAAAAATAAATTTCAAAACTCCACTGGTTTGATACTCAATTTCATCGTTGATATCTACCCAGAACCACAGTGAAATTGGGATTAAAATCTGAGCCATCAATCCAGAGATAAAGCTAACTGGATACTGGGCAATCATTAAGTAAATCGTGATTGCCACCAAGCTTGATACTTTCCAGTATATAGTCAACAAGCGTTGTATAGCTTCTGCTTTTTGCACAAATGCCCAAATTAAAAGAATTAGCGGAATAATTACCAAGAATAATACTGCCAGTCGGTAATCAATCCAGACGAAAGGGCGAAACCAAACGTTATAGTCCATAGTTTTTCTCAAACGATAAATAAAACAATTTAAACTAAGAGCAAGTATCCATAACTGACAAACTTGTAAGCTATTAGCTAGCTAGTAGTCTATCTATATTACAAACAGTTTAATCAAAGCACAAAATCTAGCCTCAAGACTGCGCTCTAACTTCTTGGTGGAAGCAAGTGGCTACCCAACTTATACCATTTCACGCAGTTTCTACTATAAACACGTTTGTAGGGGCATACAGATGTACGCCCCTACAACCAATTCATGCCTTGCAAAGATTTTTGGAAAAATTTTTAAATGGTAAGTTGTTTAATTTACTTTCCTAAATCTCTCAATTTGGCAAAAAAACAAGCAACTAAAAGATCCTCAACTTAGATTTTACACTTACCTGTAGTAGCATCAGGGAGCCTGTTAAAAGCCAACTTAGGAGCTATGTACTTGATACTCGCGGACAAAACCCCAATTTTTTTTGGGTGTAAAGGTTTCCTTTTAAGATAAAAATTCTCAAAGCTTAACCCTCATACACCCGTAACTCCAGATATTTAACCAATTTTTGTCCATTGGAGAAAATAATGAAAGAGGGAGAGTACGGTTTTAGCCGGAAGTAGCGTAAAAGTGCGGAATCTCAGTAAGTAAATCCTGGTTGCTTGGTAACAAACGAACAGAAAATTAACTTGTTTAAATTTCTAGTCGTCATAAACCCGGCATTCAATTGCATCTGGGTTGTCATCACAATACTGTTCTAGAGAATTTTTGGGCTTGCTTTGGCGCTTGTGGGAAGCTTCGGCTTGCAATTCTTCTACTGCATCCCAAGCAGCAGCACATTCTGGTGAACCGCTACCGTTAATGTCACAGACAGTACGCGCTTGTTCTACTTCTTCTTGGATTTTCTCTTGGATGTCGCTTGTCGCTGTTTCTTGGATGTTGGTCATTGCTTTAGTCTCGTTGTGTGTTGTTAATACTAGTATAGAAAAACTTCAGAAATGGCAGATTTTAGCTTGATTACTAACCATTCTAACTATTCAGTTCATAAGTTAGTACTTTAGCCTATTGATTTATAACCAATATAGTAAACTGCCGCATCTATAATGCATTCATCTTTATGTTTTAAGATTTTGTGGGATTAGTACCATAGATAAACAATCATACAATATATTTAGATGCATCTATTAGGGAATGACAACCCCAGCTTCTTGGATGGAGGAGACAAAAGGCTGGCACTAATTCTTGTAAGATGCAATTCTTCCCAAAATAAAAATACATCAAAATCTACTAGCACAAAAAGAGAAAGAAGCTCAAAACTCATGGCAGACCAAATGCAGTGGGCAAATGCCCTATCAACCCGTCATTCTTTAGAAGCCGCCGTTACAGATGTGGTGGAACGAGCTGTCTCATCATTAACAGCACCTGCGGATCTAGGACTGGTATTCATTTCGTCTGCTTTTACGAGTGAGTATTCCCGATTGTTACCCTTGTTAGCTGAGAAACTTTCTGTACCAGTGCTAATTGGCTGTAGCGGTGGAGGTGTGATTGGGACGACAGTTGACGGAGAAACCCAAGAACTCGAAGCGGAACCAGCTATTAGCTTGACTTTAGCACATCTTCCAGGGGTGAAGGTTCAAGTTTTTCATGTTGTTGCTGAAGAATTACCTGACTTAGATAGTTCTCCAGATGCTTGGGTTGATTTGATTGGTGTGCCAGCATCACCAACACCCCAGTTCATTTTGTTGTCTAGTTCCTTCGCCTCTGGAATCAACGATTTGTTGCAGGGATTGGATTTTGCTTATCCAGGATCGGTGATCGTGGGAGGACAGGCTAGTGGTGGAGGTATGGGTGGTCGTGTTGCCCTATTTTGTAATGAGACTGACGGCGAAGAATGTCAAAGTCTGTATCGTGAGGGTACTGTTGGGATAGCTTTGACTGGCAATATTGTTTTGGAAACGATTGTAGCCCAAGGATGCCGACCGATTGGCAAACCGTTGCAAGTTACAAAAGCCGATCGCAACATTATCTTAGAGTTAGATGAGCAAGTACCGCTAGTGGTGTTGCGAGATTTGATTGCTAGTCTTAGCGAACACGAACGAACTTTAGCACAGCACTCTCTGTTTGTTGGTGTGGCGATGGATGAGTTTAAGCTGGCTTTGCAGCAGGGAGACTTTTTAATTCGTGGTATTCTTGGGGTCGATCCAACAGCTGGAGCGATCGCAATTGGCGATCGTGTTCGTCCTGGTCAAAGGCTACAATTCCACCTACGCGATGCCCAAGCCTCTGCTGAAGACCTAGAGTTACTCCTTCAAAGTTATCAAACCCAACGAGAATCTGAACCCTCTGCTGTCGCTGCCTTAATGTTTGCCTGTTTGGGCCGAGGCGAAGGACTTTATGGTAAACCCAATTTCGATTCTGAACTATTTCGCCGCTACCTCAGCGATATTCCTGTAGGTGGCTTTTTCTGTGGTGGTGAAATCGGCCCTGTTGGTGGCAGAACTTTCTTACACGCCTACACTTCCGCATTTGGAATTTGTCGCCAGAATCAGTTATGAATTATGAATTAGACTGTTGACTATACAGCAATCTTATCTAATTCGTGAAAATTCGCCGTGTCCAGCTCCCCGACTTCTTAAAGAAGTCGGGGAGCTAATTTTTCACTGTCCTTCTATATTTGCAGATATATATCGATATAAACGCTCTGAATACTTGTCTATATAGACAAATATATTTTTTGTATAGGCTAGTTTAAATATTAATTTATACCTTGTATTCTCTAACAAAAAGCTCGATGATTAATTGAGAAAAGAGATAGTTATAGGTTAGCGAATAATGTCAATATAATTAATTATTTTTCTGAGTCATCGTCAGAAAATATCTGATATTTATCTGAAATTTATTCATGTCGGAGTTGAAATAATCCAATGCTAGAAGGATGGATTCAAATTGCATTAACGCTGTTAATTATAGTAGCGATTACTCCATTTTTTGGGCGCTATATGGCGCGTGTATACCTAGAGCAAAGTACTTTTCTCGACCCAGTTTTGAATCCGGTTGAGCGAGTGCTTTATGCTTTAGTTGGTGTTAAAGCCAAAGAAAATATGACGGGCTGGCAGTATGGGCGAGCAATCGTTTACAGCAACGTAGTCATGGGATTGCTACTTTTCTTTATCATCATGAGTCAAGGATGGTTGCCCCTCAATCCCACGGGGATAAAAGCCCCAACTTGGGATACAGCGCTGCATACTACTATTTCCTTTATTACTAATACCAACCAGCAGCATTATTCTGGTGAAACCTACATGAGCTATGCCAGCCAAATGTGGGGTCTGGGTTATCACATGTTCACCTCTGCTGGTACTGGTTTGGCGGTAGGAATTGCTTTTATTCGGGGATTAACTGGTAGATCGTTAGGCAACTTTTATGTAGACCTAATTCGCTCGATTACCCGAATTTTGCTGCCTATTTGTATTGTAGGTGGGATTGTGTTGATAGCTGCTGGTGTTCCCGAAACCCTGGCGGGTGCAGTTGTATTCCCTACCTTGGAAGACCCGAATATTAGTCAAGCGATCGCTCGTGGCCCCGTTGCCCACTTTGAAATTATCAAGCAATTAGGGGAAAACGGCGGCGGCTTTTTTGCTATTAACTCGGCACACCCCTTTGAAAATCCTAGCGGATTTACTAACTTAATTCAAATCGTGGCCATGCTTTCAATTCCTACTTCCCTAATCTACACTTATGGGTTGTTTGCGAACAACACTAAGCAAGCCTGGTTAGTCTACGGAATGGTGGGCATCCTTTATGTAATATTTATCATCGTTACTGCCATTGGTGAATACAACGGCAATCCGGCTGTGAATGCACTGCTAGGTAGTCAGCAACCAAATCTAGAGGGTAAAGAAGTCCGGTTTGGTTGGGCACAATCTGCACTATTTGCGGTAAGTACAACCGGTACCATGTGCGGCGCAGTCAACAGTTTACACGACTCTTTCATGCCCAACGGTGGTTTTATTACGCTTTCTAATATGTTCCTGCAAATTATCTGGGGTGGACAGGGTACTGGAACCGCTTATTTATTTGCTTACTTGATTCTGGCTGTGTTTGCTACAGGACTGATGGTGGGGCGCACACCAGAATTTCTCGGACGCAAGATTGAAAAGCGTGAAGTTGTACTTGCTAGCTTCTTGATTTTGCTTGTTCACCCGATCGCCATTTTGATTCCCGCAGGAATCGCCTTGGCATTTCCCGATCAACTATCAGGAATTAGTAATCCAGGCTTTCACGGCTTTGCTCAAGTTATTTACGAATATGCCTCAGCTGCTGCGAACAACGGTTCTGGCTTTGAAGGTTTAGGCGATTCACAACCGTCTCCTTTTGCAATATCTACAGGTACAGCAACAACTTTAACCGCTTTGTGGTGGAACTTAAGTACCTGCTTCAGTTTACTAGTTGGACGCTATATCCCAATTTTAGGTTTGCTGTTCTTAGCAGATAGTATCTCTCGCAAGCAAGCTGTTCCTTATACCACTGGTACATTACGAACCGATACTGGACTATTTACAGGCGTTACCGCAGGCGTAATTTTAATCCTGGGCGCACTCACATTCTTCCCAGTGCTGGCATTAGGCCCCATCGCTGAAGCCTTTTTTATTACCAAAGGTATCGGCTAGAGAGTAGGAGATGAGGTACAACAACCCATTCCCAATGCCCAATGCCCCATTCCCAAAATTTAATGTATGCCAATTACTACTGATTCTCCTTCGCCTCGTATTCCATCTGGAACTCGTGACTCGCGTAAGCACACCCCCAAAACAGATATGCGGGGACTTTACCAAAGAGCAATTCGTGAGTCATTTGTCAAACTCGATCCGCGAATTACTGTCAGAAACCCAGTTATGTTTGTTGTTTGGGTGGGGACAATTGTCACCTTTCTTGTTACCCTTGACCCAAATCTGTTTGGCACAGTCCAGGCAGATATCAACCAACAACGCCTGTTAAATGGGTTGATTACTTTTATTCTCTTTTTCACCCTCGTATTTGCCAACTTTGCCGAAGCTGTAGCAGAAGGACGCGGTAAAGCACAGGCTGATTCACTGCGATCGACGCGATCGGATACGATCGCTAATAAAATTCTCCCTGATGGTTCTATACAACAAGTCAATTCTACGGAACTGCGACGGGGCGATTTGGTTCAGGTGGTTGCAAATAATATGATTCCCGCCGATGGGGATGTAATTAAAGGCATTGGCTCAGTAGATGAGTCTGCCATCACTGGGGAATCTGCCCCTGTATTAAAGCAACCAGGTACAGATATTGCCAGTTCGGTGACAGGAGGTACACGCTTACTCTCAGACGAGTTGACAATTCGTATTAGTGCCGATCCAGGTCAAGGCTTTATTGATCGCATGATTGCCCTGGTAGAAGGGGCACAACGCACCAAGACTCCCAACGAGATTGCTTTAACAGTATTGTTGGCAGTGCTAACGCAGGTGTTCTTGATTGTGGTGGCAACTATGCCGCCCTTCGTTGGCTACATCGCTAGTTTTATCACCACGGCCTTTGGCGTTGAGGCGGGAAACAGTTTGCGGGCGGGTGCTAGCGTTGCTATTCTCATCTCACTACTAGTAGCTTTGATTCCCACAACTATCGGTGGTTTGCTCAGTGCGATCGGTATTGCAGGGATGGACAGGGTTGCCCAATTCAATGTCATTGCTACCTCCGGTCGGGCAGTAGAAGCTTGCGGCGACATCAACACCTTGGTGCTGGATAAGACGGGTACAATCACCTTGGGGAACCGAATGGCTGATGAGTTGATTCCTCTGGATAATCACTCGCTAGAAGATGTGGCGCGAGTCTCTCTAGCTGCTAGCTTGTTTGACGAAACGCCAGAGGGCAAGTCAATTGTAGTTTTAGCAGAAAAGTCTCAGGCTGCGGTAGATTTTAATATTGACAAAGCCGAAGGTGTAGAATTTTCGGCGAAAACCCGAATGAGTGGCACAAATCTACCCGATGGCAAACAAGTTCGCAAAGGAGCGGTAGATGCCATTAAGGGATTTGTCCGTTCTCGTGGCGGCTACGTTCCTGATGATATAGACGCAGCTTATGAGCGAGTTTCTCGGTTAGGCGGTACACCTTTAGCTGTTTGCCAAGATGACAAAATTTATGGTGTGATCTACCTCAAAGATATTGTCAAACCTGGTCTGCGGGAACGATTTGACCAACTCCGCCGGATGGGTGTTCGCACCGTCATGCTTACAGGTGACAATCGAATTACCGCTTCGGTAATTGCTGAAGAAGCTGGGGTGGATGATTTTATTGCCGAAGCAACTCCAGAAGACAAAATTGAGGTGATTCGCTCCGAACAATCTCAGGGTAAACTGGTGGCAATGACCGGGGATGGTACTAATGATGCTCCTGCTTTGGCGCAAGCAAATGTGGGTGTGGCAATGAACTCTGGGACGCAAGCTGCTAAAGAAGCTGCTAACATGGTGGACTTAGACTCTGACCCCACGAAGCTAATTGACTTAGTAACCATAGGTAAACAGTTGCTAATTACTCGTGGAGCCTTGACAACATTCTCCATCGCTAACGATATTGCCAAGTATTTTGCGATCATTCCCACAATCTTTGCGGCTGCTGGAATCGGCGCACTGAATATTATGGGATTAAAGAGTGCCCAATCTGCGATCGTCTCGGCGCTGATTTACAACGCCTTGATTATTCCGGCACTAATTCCGCTAGCACTCAAAGGGGTAAAGTTTTTACCTTTAACAGCAGATCAACTGCTACGTCGCAACATCTTCATCTATGGCGTTGGTGGCATCATTGCTCCCTTTATTGCCATCAAACTAATAGATATTATTTTACCTTTGTCTTAATTTACTATGAAACCCGTTCATATCCGACGCACTATCCTTGCATCTCAAGTAGTTGAAGAAATAACTGATATCTGGTGTCAATGGCGCAGACAAAAGCTGCCACTGTATTTATTCCTGGCGATGTGTTTCAACCTAGTGGTTGCACCTATGGTCTATGCAGCTACTAGCGAACAACTTTCCCGCAGTCAATCTTGGGGATTGGGACTGTTAGGAATGGTGACGTTAGGGCTTTCTATCTATCTATTTTTTGTAATGTTTGTACCGGAGAAATTCTAATGAGTTTTGCACGTGAAGCTAGCAGAGCTATTCGTTCTACTTTAGTACTCTGGGTAATCGGTGCGATTATTTATCCTTTTGCGATGATTGCCATTGGGCAGATTGTGTTTCCGTTTCAGGCAAATGGTAGTTTACTGAAAAATAGCACAGGTCAAGTTGTGGGTTCTGCTTTGATTGGTCAACCCTTTACTAGCGATCGCTATTTTAACAGTCGTCCCAGTACCACCAGTTACAGCACAGCCGATCCCAAAAAGGATGATGGGGGAGTTTTGAAAACTGGGGTTTCTGGTGCTAGTAACTTGGCTCCCAGTAATCCCGCATTACTCGAACGCATCAAAGGTAAAGATGATCCAGACCCCAGCAAAAAAATTGAAGGTGATTTGACTCGTTTGAAAACAGCAGGTGTGCAGCCGACTGGCGATTTAATCTACACCTCTGGTTCTAGCCTTGACCCCCACATTACCCCCGAAGCTGCGATCGCGCAAATTGCGCGAGTAAGCAAGGCACGAGGATTTCAGCCAAACCAACTAGAAACTTTGATTGCCCAAAACACCGATGGACGCTTTCTCGGCATCTTTGGCGAGCCTGGAGTTAATGTGTTGAAGCTGAATTTAGCTTTGGATCAGATTAAGAAATAAAGCTATGGGAAATAGTAGAGACGCAAAATTCCTCGTCTCTACTGTTCAGAATTATTATCTCAGACTAATTTTTTATGATGAATATTGAAAGCCTCAATATCTCGTATTAATGAAGAACGTAAGCAGTTACTCCAAATTCTTTACTGAAAATTCATCGAAAGTATTTTATGGGTTAGAACCCGACTTTTTCAACGAAAATTTTCCAAAATTATTGATGATGTCATTAGCAAATATCATGGTTCTTTAAAAATATGGACAACTCTAGTTGAAATTTGCTAGTTTTACAAAGATAAAAAGGATTTACCGCCAATAATAGTCAAGAATAAGAAGCTAAAGCCAAAAAATGGCACAAAATTGAGCGCAATTCAATCATAAACTCTTAAATCTGCCAAACAAAGCATAAGCAAGTCTTTACGATTCTTCATCCGTAAAAATTTTGTCAGATATGGCTTAAGTAACAGCAATCTGATAAGATTTCAAATTAAGTAGAATAACTGCTTGTTATCTTTTTCTTTAACCCATTGATTTCGGGTATTTTTTAGGAAAGGAAAATAAAAAATGTCTCATCTATTGTGGAAAACTCTGGTACTAAGTCCAGTAGTTTTGGGAGTGACGGTGTTGGTTTCCGCTAGGGCTATAGCTACTGAAGTAGCAGGCTCCTCTGAAGATATAAAGGCAAAAACTGCTCAGACAGAAGCACCGATGTCTTCTGATACTTCAACATTTATTCAAACAGAGCAACCAAAAGTTAATCAGCTATTGGTTGCCCAAAAGACTGATGACAATAAGGTTTTAGAAGAGGTTAACCGCTACAGCACTGAGGGTAAAAACCAAAATTCCCTGTCTCAAGTCACATCAGTTTCTCAGTTTTCTGATGTACAGCCGACTGACTGGGCGTTCCAAGCTTTACAATCCCTGGTTGAACGCTACGGTTGTATTGCTGGATACCCAAATTCTACCTATCGTGGTAATCGGGCACTGACTCGTTATGAATTTGCCGCAGGTTTGAATGCTTGTTTAGATCGGGTTAATGAACTGATTGCAACAGCGACTGCTGACTTGGTAACAAAACAAGATTTGGCTACCCTCCAGCGTTTGCAAGAAGAATTCTCGGCAGAACTAGCAACTTTGCGTGGTCGAGTTGATGCTGTAGAAGCACGGACTGCTGAACTAGAAGCAAATCAGTTTTCTACTACAACCAAGCTTGTGGGTGAAGCTATTTTTGCCGTTAGTGATATTTTTGGCGGCAACACTGGCGATGCTAATAATACTGTTTTCCAAGATAGGGTACGTTTAGACCTGCAAACCAGCTTCACAGGTAAAGACGTTTTACACACCCGTCTTGCAGCCGGTAATTCACTAGCCTTTAGTCAACTGGATAATGCTGGTGTTCCTATCAATACTGCTGAAGGCACACAAACTTTTCAAATCGGTAACACTGGTAGTAATTCTGTCAGTATCGATTGGTTAGCGTATTACGTACCCATAGGCCCAGCCCAAGCGTACTTTGCGGCTACCGGAGGTATTCATAGCGATTATGCTGCCACTAATAATCCTTACTTTGAGGACTTTGATGGTGGTAATGGTGCTTTGTCTACCTTTGCTTCTGAAAGTCCCATCTATCGCATTGGTGGTGGTGCCGGTGCAGCGCTGACTTTACCCTTTGGTAGCGGTGGCAGTTTTTTCAAACCAAGTTCACTGACTATAGGCTACTTGGCATCAAATGCTAATAACCCTGGAGCAAGTCAAGGTTTATTAGAGGGTAACTATGCGGCTCTTGGACAGTTGAACTTTAGTGTTGGCGATCGCTTGGCGATCGCTGCTACCTACGTTCACGGATATCATGGTGCTGGAGGCGGGAATTTATTTGATCTAGGCGGCGGTTTGGGTAGTACTAACCGTGTCGTAGGTACTAATCAAGCTAACACCTTAAGTACCCTCAGCGCATCTTCTAGTAATTCTTACGGTATAGAAGCAGCCTTCAGACCCAGCGACAAACTTTCAATTAGTGGCTTCGTTTCTTACCATGATGTCTCAGGCTTTGGTGCTGGTGATGATTATGAAGCTTGGAGCTACGGTCTTGGGGTAGCGTTACCTGACTTCGGTAAAAAAGGTAACGTTTTAGGTATTTTTGCTGGTGCAGAACCATATTCGTTTAACCGACCAGGTTTTGTTGGTAATGATATCCCTTATCACTTTGAAGGCTTCTATAAATATCGCGTGTCAGATAACATCTCAATCACCCCTGGTGTCATCTGGCTGACCTCTCCTGGACAAAGCAGCGCTAACGACGATGCAATTATCGGTACTCTGAGAACAACTTTCACCTTTTAAAAGATTTGGTGAACGCAAGTCCAATCTAGGAAAAGGTTAAAGGGCAAGGGGGAAAGGTGAATTCAAATCCTTTCCCTCTAACCGAAAAGTTTTGTATTTGGGTTGAAATAGCGTTCCTGCTGTCTGGAGTAAAAAACAACTGAAAGAAATGCCAGGACAAATGGTTTACTAATCCAGACAAACTTTCAAATATCGACACGGAAGCTACCATTTAAAATTATCTTATTCGCCTCTATATAAAGATACTGGATGTCTCTTGACTTACTTAGTCTTTTAGAGTGCCAGACATAGCAGCAAAGATGATTCGACATCCAGCTTAAGGGCTGTGATATTATGGGAGACTGCTGCATACATTTAGAAAAACTAGCAATTGAATCAATCATGGCCCTGACGCAACTGCGGAAACAAGAAATCATTTCCAATTACCAAGTTCACGAAACCGACACTGGTTCGGCTGATGTCCAAGTTGCCATGCTAACTGAGCGCATTAACCGCCTCAGCGAACATCTCCAGGCAAATAAAAAAGACCATTCTTCTCGACGGGGACTGTTGAAGCTAATTGGTCAGCGTAAGCGTCTTCTAGCCTATATATCGCAGGAAAGCCGTGAAAAGTATCAAGCTTTGATCGCTCGCCTCGGTATTCGTGGATAGGGACTACCGCTTATGTCTGCTGAAGAATCTGAACGCAGTCGCTTGCCCTTTGAACCAAACAAAAAGCGTCAAAAACCCGCAAAAACTCAAAGTAAACCAGCAGCACAGCCACAAGAATCTGGCAAACAGGCTGATAAAAAACTGACTTACACCAAACAAGAGATGGCTATTCCTCAAGTAGTCAGCCAGAGGATGATCCGACGGGTAGCTGGTTTCTGTGGCGTACCAACAGCTTTGGGCATTAGTGTCCTGGTTGTTAGCTATCTGCTTGCTATCTACTCCGACATCCAACTACCTCCCATCGCCGTGTTATTGGTGAACATGGGACTATTTGGTTTGGGGGTCTTAGGCATAACTTATGGCGTTCTCTCTGCCTCTTGGGATGAAGAAAGAGTCGGAAGTTTGCTAGGTGTGGGTGAGTTCAACACCAATTGGGGACGAATGGTGGCAGTTTGGCGCGAAACTCGGCAAAAAAACTCATAATTAACGGCGCTCAGGTATTAAGTAACTGCGATATTGGGTAAATAAAAGAAGTGAATGTTGAAGTTGAAATTTTATAACTTCAACATTGCTAATTAAAATTATATAATCTTTTTATACCTACATCCAGCTACCCAGTAGTAAAACTACTGACTGAGCGCTATAATTTTGTCTATTTATTTTGTAAATAAATTTTGTTTTTAACTATTCGTAATTAGGGCAATAGGCAACAATAAAGTTAGCCCATTTACAGAAAATTTTACTCAATTAATTAGGAAATTTCACATGATTATAGTAATGAAAACTGGTTCCCCAGAAGCGGAAATAAACCGTATTGATGAGGAATTAACTAGCTGGGGGCTAACTCCAGAAAAAATTATTGGTCAACATAAAGTAGTTATTGGTCTTGTAGGTGAAACCGCCAGCTTAGATCCATTACAAATTCAGGAACTTAGCCCCTGGATTGAGCAGGTGTTACGGGTAGAGCAGCCTTACAAACGAGCCAGTCGCCAATACCGTCACGGCGAAGCTTCGGAAGTAGTAGTTAATACTCCTAATGGAGCAGTGGTATTTGGTGAACATCAGCCTTTGGTAGTTGTTGCCGGCCCCTGCTCAGTAGAAAATGAAGAAATGATTGTAGAGACAGCACGGCGCGTCAAGACGGCTGGAGCAAAATTTTTGCGCGGAGGGGCATATAAACCCCGAACTTCACCTTATGCCTTCCAAGGACACGGGGAGAGTGCTTTGGATTTATTAGCAAAGGCGCGGGAAGTCAGTGGACTAGGTATTATTACAGAAGTAATGGATGCGGCTGACCTGGATAAAATTGTCGAAGTTGCTGACGTGATTCAGGTAGGAGCAAGAAATATGCAGAATTTCTCCTTGCTCAAAAAAGTGGGAGCGCAGTCGAAACCAGTTCTCTTGAAGCGGGGAATGGCGGCTACTATTGAAGATTGGTTGATGGCAGCCGAGTATGTTTTGGCATCTGGCAATTCCAATGTAATTTTGTGTGAAAGGGGAATACGCACCTTTGACCGCCAATATACGCGAAATACGCTGGATTTATCGGTAGTGCCAGTGTTGCGGAAACTAACTCACCTGCCAATTATGATTGACCCCAGCCACGGCGTAGGTTGGTCTGAGTTTGTGCCTTCAATGGCAATGGCTGCGATCGCAGCTGGCACAGATTCTCTGATGATAGAGGTTCATCCCAACCCTGCCAAAGCTTTATCTGACGGCCCCCAATCTGTGACACCAGACCGTTTTGATAAATTAATGCAAGAATTAGCAGTCATTGGTAAGGCGGTAGGACGCTGGCAGCAACCAGCAGTAGCTCTAGCTTAAAATTCAGTTGCAACTTCTTGCTGGGCATAAATAAATGAGTAATGAGTAAGGAGTAAGGAGTAATGAGTAATGAGTGGATGAAAAATGGGTATTTACTCATTACTTATTACTTATTACTCATTACTCCTTCTTAAGAGTGCGTTTACATCGGTGAGGATGTCAACTACCTATTTATTGTAAACATGAAATAAACCCCTTTAAAATATTTCTAAAGGGGATTTTTAAACACTAAAAAAATCTATGGGAAAAGAACTATACAATCAATATTGATAGGCAATATTTTTTGCATTTGTAGGTCTTTTTATCTTCTATATACATAGCGAGCAGGTATCCATCGACGACCACGATTTGTCTGCACCCAACGTCCAGGAACCAGTATCCTTCTTCTCGCTTGGACAGGGGTATAAACCCTAACTGGCGGTGGTCTTCTGATTATTCTAACTGGAACTGGCCGCCTAACTGGCCATCTAGCCTGAGCATCGGCTTGGGAAGGAATAAAGGTAACAGCAATTGGTAAAATCAGTGCTGCACTAGCAAGCATTCTTTTAATACTCATTCGCAAACTTTCCTTCTATGGTGTAGACATCATAGAGATTAATTTTTCGCAAAATCTTAATCTCTTTGACAAGTAAATAATAGGACTGAAAATAGATATACAATAGTGAAAAAGGTAATTAGTTAAACCATGACTAATGTCATGGATAAAAAATATAAAAATAACTCTGCTTTTAAAGAAAACTATTTTTACATAGTGGCAGTGCCCACCTTCTCTTTGCCATCTAAAAAAAAGGGATGGGTATTTTGCCCATCCCAAAAATTCACTTTGACTCAATAGCAAAACTTTTATTGTACTGGTGCGGTGGGGAAAGCACCAGGTTGCACAGCGACGTTAAGATTCTGTCCATTGCGACGTAATTCTAAGCGCAAATCCCCCCCGATTTGGCTATTTTCTACTACCTTTTGGACACTGTTGGCATCTGTGACAGCTTGACCGCCAAGCTTTTGGATAACATCACCAGCACGTATTCCTGCTTTAGCAGCTGGTGAATTTGGCATAACTTTTACAACTAATACACCTTTATCTTCATCTACACTCAAACCACTATTGGGATCTGAGTTGATATTTTGTTTTAGCTGAGGTGTTAACCCCACCATTTGAATTCCCAGGTAAGGATGTTCTACTTTGCCTGTAGCTATTATTTGGCTGGAAATGCGTTGTGCTGTGTTGATGGGAATAGCAAAGCCTAATCCTTGTGCCCCTTGGATTATAGCTGTATTCATGGCAATTACTTGACCACGGGAATTTAGTAGGGGGCCGCCGGAGTTACCGGGGTTAATGGCTGCATCAGTTTGAATATACTCTACTCGCTTATCGGCAGCGCCGATTAGATTGCTACTGCGTCCGGTAGCACTGATGATTCCGGTAGTTACTGTATTATCTAGTCCTAGGGGGTTGCCGATCGCGATCGCCCATTCTCCCGGTTGCAGTTGATCTGAGTTACCCAATGCTACTAACGGCAGATTGTCCGCCTGAATCTTAACAACAGCAACATCAGTTAACTCGTCTTTACCTAATACCTTACCTTTAAAACTACGTCCATCCTTGAGTATTACTGTCACCGTATCAGCACCATCGACTACGTGAGCGTTGGTGAGGATACGACCATCAGCACTAATAATAAAGCCTGAACCAGTACCTCGTTCTACCCGATTCTGTTGTTCTGGCATTTGAGAGCCAAAGAAACGTTGGAAAAATGGATCGTTTAACTCATCAGGCAACCGGGTTTTTACGGTTCGGGAAGAATCAATTCGTACTACAGCCGGTCCGACCTTTTGCACCACCTGGGTAACAAAGTTAGGATCTGTGGCAGCTGATACTGGAGGAGCGGCATTTACGCGACTCGCTGCCAAATTAGATGCACTCTCAGACACCTGCTGAGAATGTCCAGCCATGTAGCCACCTGCCAATGTCATACCTGATCCCAGCAGCACCAGCGATAGAGAGGCGGCAGCCTTTTTCCAGGGTGCTTGATTATGGTATTTGGTATCAGCAGTGTTGGATAAAATGCTATTTGATGGGTGTTCTCCATCACGAGATTGGTTTTGCATTGCTGTCTGGAAAGATATTGAGATGTATTACTAATGTAGATATGATTTGTGACAGTTTTGTTGCAGAGGTATTGCGTTGTTGTGAAAGCTTTGGTACTTTACTAAACCTTATTGGAATATACTCATTCGTAGAGTTACACAGTTGTCATGCTTGTCAACTTAGAGCCAGAGCGGTTTCTAACCAACAGTTTGACGTTAAGTTGACTGCGTGTTTTATACCATGTGTGAAGGAATGAAAATGCCACAGGGGAAAATCTTACTGGAATCTGGCACTTTATGGACAAGTGTTAAAGAACGAACTGAACATGCTTTACAATGTGGGGCGTTACTGTCGATTCCGACAGAATTTGAATTTATCGAACAGGATGGCGTGCGCTTTTTAGTGCGGATTTTGTCTAATCTGAATCGCAAAAAAGCAGCTAAGAAGAAACAGGAAAAACAATCTGCTGTCTCTGGTCAAGAGTTTAATCCTTTTTTGCCCTACGAAGAGGATTTATTTGTGGCGGATATCTCTGATACTCATGTATGTATTTTAAATAAATATAATGTTGTCGATCTTCATCTGCTAATTATTACCCGTGCCTTCGAAGAACAGGAAAGTTTGCTGACTCTGGAAGATTTTGCCGCTATGTGGGCGTGTTTGGCTGATTTCGATGGTTTAGCATTTTACAATAGTGGCAAAAATGCAGGTGCTAGCCAGCGACACAAACACTTACAGTTAGTTCCATTACCACTTGTACCTTCAGGGCCGCAGATACCTATTGAACCTTTACTGAGGGCAGTACAATTTCAGGAATCGAACGCAATAGCAAAACTTCCTTTTGTAAACGCTTTTGCGCCACTAAATCCTGATTGGGTGCGATCGCCATTTAGAGCAGCCCAAGAAACACTAGAAGTTTATCGCACTTTGCTAGGGGCTGTGGGTTTAGATCCAAAGCAATTGGGTGCTTACAATCTGCTAGCGACACGAGAATGGATGTTGATCGTACCGCGATCGCAGGAGTATTTTCAGTCTATCTCTGTGAATTCATTAGGATTCGCTGGTAGTTTGCTAGTGCGAAACGCAGGAGAAATGGAAATTATCAAAGCCCAAGGGCCGATGACTATCCTCAAAAATGTTGCTACATCCTAATATTGATTAGTCATTTGCCCAATATTAAATTGGTGAAGCCTCTAGTTGACGACTGTTAATTTTCTCTCTAGGTCGAATAAAAAGCCGTGGATATATTCTTCAGTCCATTCGGCACCATAGAAGCGTTTAAACATCCCTCGTGCTGGGTCTTTTTCAGCCCGATATCGTAGGTATCGCAGTTGGGCTTGCTCGATGGCTTCTAAATTTTGGGAATCTGTTACAACTTCTGCCTGCTCTACAAAATCCAGATAAGCTTTTAAATAGTCTTTAAAAGCGGCAAACACCTGAGTTTCTACTACAGCCGTTTCTTGGGGACGAGTCCACAGAAAAGCGGGAGAGAAAAAAGGCTGTGCTTCTTCTGGGAAATCTCCTCCCCAAGATAGATGCTGTTGATGAGTGTGGAAAATGGGCAGAATTGGTTCAGTATATTTTGTCTGATATGCTAAATCATCCCGAAATAGGGGCTGCATATCCAAAGCAATTAGGTGTCCTCCTGGCAATGTCACCAGATCCGCCCCAAAAAAGGGTAAATCGTAGTTGAGGCGGGGAAAAATCACAAAATTCAGCACTTGTAGCGAATTACCACCCTGGACGTGGGCTGCACGAATTTGGCGCAATTTTGCAGTTTGAAAGGCGTAACTAGTGGTGACAACCTCTTCTTGATTTTTGCCCTTACCCACAACAGCACTTTTGGACTCAAATCCAGTGGGGATGGGATAGGGTTCTAAATCCAAGCGCGATCGCATGTAGGCGATCGCATAATCGAGAAATGGCTGATATAGTGTCACTTCGCTTCGCTCCAAATTCATAATCCCAATGCCCAATGCCCAATGCCCAATTCCCCATGCCCAATCCTCGTTATCTTTTACTTGCACTAACTGCTAGAGGAACGGCATCTTCAAATAAAAATTCATGAAGAAAACGCTCCGCCCATTCATGACCAAAGTAACTGCTAAACAAACCAGATGCTGGATCTCGGTCTGCACTATATTGGTCATAGTCTTTTTGGGCTTTGACAATCCGTTGGATATCTTCTGGATCTTGAAGCGCTTGGGCATCTGTTAGCATTTGCCAATACAAGTTTAAATAATCTTGGAAAGCTTCAAAGACTCGCGTTGAAACTGTTTCTGCATCTGTTTTGGCAAACAAGAGGTACTTAGAAAAATACTGGTTGGCATCGTAAAACTTCATTTCTAAGTTTTGCGCCAAATCCGGGTATTTATTATGGAGATATTTTAGCGGAGCTATATATTTATTTTGATAATCTTCATCCTGAAACAAAGGCTGAAAGTCAAGCACAATTAGATTTTTGACTTTGCCAAAGGATAAAAAATCAATCCCCAACAGAGGTAAATCGTAGTTATGACTAGGATAAATCACGCTGTTAAAAATTTGGGCGCTTTCCCCGGCATCAATATAGGTATAGCGAATTTTCCGCAACTCTTGAGATTGGTAACACCAACTGCGAATAGTTGCAGGGTTTCTGCCGCGATCGCTAACTTTGAATTCCAAACCAGGGGGAATGACCCTACTTTGTAAATCAAAGCGCTGAAATAGCTCTTTTTCTAAAAATTCCAGGAAAGGTTTATACATGGAACATGATTTGTTAACCCTTGCATGAAAATAAGTGATGGCAATCATGCACGTCTCATTTATGAGAAACAAAGCAACATTCCTTAATAGGGAATTGGGAATTGGGCATTGGGAATTGGGAATTGGTTATTCTCCATTCTCCATTCCCCATTTCCCATTTCCCATTCCCCATTTCCCATTCCCCATTCCCCATTACCCATTCCTCATTCCCCACTAATGCCTGGAATGATTAGCGATCATTTGCTCTAGAAGTTCTTGGGAAACACAGCGACGTTCAGAACAATAAGCCATTAAGTTGACACCGTTCATCATTCGCACGGTACTAACCCTGACACGAAAATCATCAGTAACAAACCAACAACGTTCTTGACCTTGGTTATTGTCATAGTCAGTATCAATCGTCAGAACTCCATCATCGGCAAACCGATACCGACTGACAACGGGAATGCTTTCAACATAGCCTTGGTTACGGATCAGTTTTCCAGAACGCCTCGTTTCGTCGGGAATATCAACCAAAATGGCAGCATTGTCATTAGGTAGCCTGGTGTCTAAGTTAGCCTGCCATGCAAAGCTCGCACCGCCTGTTGCTTTCGTAGGGTCTATGCCTTGGTCTTTACAGACTTCTTGGACTTTCAGATCGTTCTTTTCCATGACTTTAATGATCAAATTTGACTGCCCAGACTCATCTGCTGCTGAGTCAAAATGGTGAACGGAACGTTCCGTAAACCATGTACCCTCACTTTTATGGAAGAAGTCGATCATTGACAAGGGCGGTATTAGATGCATCTGTTTTAAAACCTCTTTTTATCAAATTTTGCCGTTAGTGAATACTGAGCAATGAGATGAAGTCCCAATTTCGCTAAAGTGTAGAATAACTCCAAAAGTTATATTTTTATCAACTGATGACAAATAGTGAAATTCAACTTATCACTAGCGAACGCCCCAGTCCAACTCCAGAAATATTAACAGCCCTCAAAGCCGGAAACCCTTTGGATTGGGTTGATTTGTACCAATACAATCTCAGAGAAGTCGATTTACAACAAGCTAATTTGAGCAAAGCCAAGCTACTAGGAGCCGACCTTCGTGAGCTAGTCTTGAGTAATGCCGATTTGAGTGGCGCAGATTTGCGAGGCGCTAATCTGCAAGGAGCCGATTTGAGTGGGGCTAATTTGCAGGGAGCCTATTTAAACCGTGCGAACCTCCAACAAGCCAATCTCAGTGGCGCAAATTTGGAAGGAGCCAAATTGCAAGTAGCACGTTATGATGCACATACGAAATGGCCCCAAGAATATAACTACAAAGCTTCGGGAGCTGTAGGGCCGGGTGCTAATCTCAATGGTGCTTTTCTTAACACAGCTTCTTTACGAAACGCGGATTTACAAGGTGTTAATCTGCGTGGAGCCTACCTGAGTGGCGCTGACTTGACAGGAGCAAATTTGCAAGATGCGGCTTTAAGTGGCGCTGACTTAACGAAAGCTTATTTGACTGGGGCTTGTTTGCGGAATGCTCGATTGACTGGAGCCGATTTGCGGGATGCAGACCTACGAGCGACTGACCTATGTGATGCAGAGATGGAGCATCTTCAAAGTATCGCTGGTGCAGATTTTACTTTAGCCCAAGGACTCACAGAAGCAACTAAAGCTATGCTTAAAAGCCGTCCATATTCAGAACTCGACGTTTGGAACGCCTACACTCGCACAACAACTCGTGAGAGTTTGAGTGCTTGATCGTGGCAATTTTAGATTTTAGATTTTGGATGTTAATATCAAGTTCACTTAATTACTTGATAATTTAGTAGTGGCTTTACAACAGTTGCCAGTTCTTTTTCAAGAGCGCTAAAAACGTAGCGTATCCTTCGGAAAAACCCGGTGGATCGGGTAGAGCATATTGGGGAAATTCTTTATACGATCGCCAGGCTTCCGAAGCTTTATGTCGCAAATGTAAAGCAGATTCTGAGGAACCTGGTGGTCGCCAAGTCATTTGACCAGTTTGTATCTCAGTCACAAATGCCTCCTCATCTCGAAAAAGTTGATATTTTCTTCCAGATTTTGGCAGATTACCTGGGTGTTTTGGTCAAATTTAAGGTAAAAAACATTTTGCCTATTGTTGAAATAAATCTTATCACAAGATTCGGCACAAACCCATATCGCTATTGTGGCAACAAGTCTTCTAAAGCAGCTCCGACAACTCGGTGATCCTCATCCTGTCTAAGTTGGTTCAGGGCTACTTTTGCTTCCGGCTCGTCAAAGCGTTTGAGGGCATAGCTAACTCGCACGCGCATCCGCCAAGATTCATCATTCACTAACGTTAGTATTTGGGATAGTGCCGCAGTATGTTGGCTAGAATCAGCTAGTAAACCGAGTCCATCAACAGAGGATTCCTGAACTGTGAAATCTTCATCTTTTAAACCTTGAACGCAGATATCAAATAGTTCTTCAGGACAATTCATTTCAGCGATCGCAGCTAAAATGCTCCGCTTAACTAGCCAGTGGTCATCTTGATAAAATGCCATAACTAGATGAGAAACTGCAACTCTGCCAAATAGCGATAAAGAATTTGCCGCCTCTGCTCGCACGTTGGGGGTATCATCAAATTTCATAATTTGCATCAAAGCAGCAAAGGATTCTGCTGATTGTTGATTACCCAAACCCCTGGCTACAAAAGAACGCACCAAAAATTCTGAGTCATGAAGTTTACTTGCTAAGAGAGGAACTGCAACTTCTGATTCATAATCATTGAGGGCTGCGATCGCCTTCAAACGAGAGTGAAAATCTGGGTTCTTCAGTTCAGTTTGGATTTGATCGATTTCCATAGGTGCATTTGGTAGAGCTATCTTTACTTTATTTTACAGATGTCAAAAAATAGCGATCGCATTTGGGAAGATTTAACGGCAGGGAGCAGGGGAGGCAGGGGAGCAGGGGGCAGAGGGAAAACCAGTCCCCAGTCCCCAGTCCCCAGTCCCCAGTCCCCAGTCCCCAGTCCCCAATTCCCAATCCCCAATTCCCAATTCCCAATTCCCAATTCCCTAAACCAATGACTCAATTAAGCCAAACCGTCAAAGAATTAATCACCAAAGCTAGAATTATCAGCTTTGCTGAGTGGGATAAGTCTCATTCCAAAGCAGCTATCGCCATATTTCAAGCTGCGGATGATGCTTTCCGTTATTTGAGCGACGAAGATTTATTACAGATTCAAACCAAGTCATCCGATAATTCTGAGTTGATTCCTATTGCTGTGTTGTTACGCGATCGCGCCGCCGAAATTGTTGATGAAGCTAGAGAGCAGGTTTTGACTACCTATCCTGAAATTATCCAGCCTGGAGGTGGTCTTTATCCGCCTGAACGCGCCCAAGCTTGCTGGCGAGATTTTTGGCATTTTCTCCGTTGTATTACTTATGGCATAGCAGGTGGACACGCTGAGTATACAAATCCCACAGGACTGCACTATATGAACTTACTCTATCAGGAGTTACAAGTTCCATTAGATGCAATGCTCTTAGGTTTAAAAAGCATTAAAGCTGCTAGTTTGAAACGCTGCCCAGCCAATCAGCAAGAAATTCTTAATCCCTATTTTGACCATTTAATCACCCAACTGGCTACTTTTCAAATTCGGTAAGGTAAGTGAGCGTGAATAATTCAAGGTTTGTGGTCACGGTTAGGGCTGCTTACTAAGAGCCAATTGAATTGAATTTACATTAAGTAACATAGTTTGATTTATTCTTGCCCACTTACCAAGATTAACTTTGATGAATCGGCACTATAAATACTCTTGCTCAAGGGAAAACAACAATAGGATCGCTTGTATCCCAATCTCAAATCAAATTCTAAAAACAAGCTTAAATTTCTCTAAAGTATTATCTAACTTAACAAAAATTAATAAATATGGTTTCGGCATCGTATCAGAATATGTAAAGGTATTTAATGATGTAAAAACTTCAATAATTAAAACTAATAAGGATTTAAAGTCTCTATGACCTTTCCTTTTTCACAAAGATGTAAAGTTTTTTAACATCTTCTGAATTCCTTCTCATAAAATCTAGTTGTTAACTGGGAGATAGTTTGAATAGCTTTTAGACCAGCATCACGATTAGGGTTTGCTCAATTCTGCCGTCAGTTGTCATATACAAAGATATCTAACGCACTTTAAAAAAATAAAGTTTTACAAATGCTAGTCAGTAGCAAAAATAACTGACAACTGAGGCGAAATCTTACCCCCATAAGGGGTAGAATGCTCAAAAATTTCATTTAATTTACGTTTTTAGGGAGATACTTCAATGTCACTGTGGGCTATTGATTCACCTAATGTTGAACTGCGTCCGAACACCAGCGAAAGTGAATTACAAACACTGATTCGGGCGGTTTACAAACAGGTTTTGGGGAATGCTCACTTGCTAGAAAGTGAGCGCCTAGCTACTGCTGAATCGCAATTGCGCGATCGCAAAATCAGCGTCCGCGAATTCGTCAACACTGTTGCGAAATCAGAACTCTATCAATCTCTGTTTTTCAGTTCTTCTTCCCAATATCGGTTCATTGAACTAAACTTCAAACACTTGCTAGGTCGTCCTCCTGCCGATCAAGCAGAAATTGCCGAACACGTCCGCATCTACAACGAACAGGGCTACGATGCTGAAATCGAATCCTATATCGATAGTGAAGAGTATCATCGGAATTTTGGCGAGAACATTGTTCCTTATCCTCGCAGCACTAGCTCCCAAATAGGAATTAAGAATGTTACCTTTAACCGCACCTTTACTTTATTGAGAGGAGTAGCAAGCAGCGATAGCGATCGCAAAGCTAAACTAATCAGGGATATAGGTGCAAATTTACCCACATCTATCAAGGCTCCTGCTGCTGGTTCTAGTGTAAGCAGCACCAGCAAACGCTTCTTGATTAAGGCAGTCAAAGGTTCAGCTAGTCTCCGTACTCGTCTGGGCAACCTTGAATATGTAGTTAACTACAACCAATTGTCTGGACAAGTGCAAAACATTCATACAATGGGCGGCAAAATCATCAGTATTACTGAAGTTGCTTAAGTCGGTAAGTAGGGAGTGAGACTGGGGACTGGGGATAGAATAATAACCCTAACTCCCCAATACGGTTCGGTTAAAGGGGAAAGGGACTCATGTTTTGAATACATCCTTTCCCCTTTACCCCTTGCCCATTTCCCAGACCACAAGGAAAGTGAAAAATGCTTATCCGAACCATATTGCCTAATTCCTAACTCAGCAGGGGCTAAAAGCCCCGCTATCCATGTACAGCACTCCCAAATGCAGTTTTAGTCAAGGAAGCTAGTATATAGACAGGGAGAATAACTATTTAGCCAAGATATTTCTTGGATTGTAGGCTACTTTTTAAAATCACTTTTCTAATGGAAATTACTGAATTCTTTGAACTTTCAATTGGGCGATGGCGATCGCAACGTAGCGGTCATCATTTAGCATTCGCTCACTTTGAACAAGTACTGTCTAACATTGACATTGAGTCTCTATCCACCGATGATCCGGCGGTATTAGCAATTTGTCAATTGTATGACACCGACCCCGGCAGTATCACTCACCCCTTTCGGATGACTTGGAAAGGTGAGTCAGACTGGGACGATAAACCAATCTCTGGTAGTACCGTGCTGGTGCCAATTCCAGATATAGAAAATCCTTCTAGGGGAAAACTCTTACGCGATCAAGGGTACGCTGAGACAATCCCCGCAGTGGGTAAATACCACTTGAGTGAAGATGGGATTTTTACCCTGCTGACGGAGTATGAACACGCTGCTGCTGAAGAGCGAATTTGGTTTGCCACACCAAATCTGCGATTTCGGGTAGCGACAATTAAAACCAGTGATGGTAAAGGTGTGACAACAGCTTCCTTTTCTTCAGAGATTCGCTCTTTGTCTAGTTCAACCAGTTAGTAATATCAGGTTAAAACATAAAAGGAATCATCTAGTTTTATCACTACTGAGGTTGAATATGACAATAGCACCCAGTGAATCTAGCACCAACGCTAGTGATTTGCTCACCTTAGCCTGTTGGATGGCAGGAGATTTTAGCAACTACAAGCAATCTTTTGCAAATCCCCAACTTTACGCCCACATTCACATTTTTTTCCGTCCTTTACCGATTGAATTTTTTTCTGCCATCGGTTTTTATTCAGAACAAGCTTATGACCACGATTTATGGACACCCTACCGCCAAGGAGTACATAGACTGGTAGATTGTGGCGATCGCATTTATATCGAAAATTACAGCTTGAAAGACCAGATGCTTTATGCAGGTGCGGCTCGTGAATTAGATATCCTCAAAACCATCACCCCAGATTGTATCGAACGGCGTTATAACTGTTCGATGGTTTTTCAACGAGAGGGTGAAATGTTTCGGGGTAGCGTGGAACCGGGTAATCAATGTCTGATTAACCGCAATGGCTGCCAGACATATCTAGTCAGCGACGTAGAAATAACCGAGCATACTTGGATAAGTCTAGATAAAGGTATGGATATTGAAACCCACAAGCAGATATGGGGATCAACTGCTGGACCTTTGCGATTTGAGAAACGGGAAAGTTTTGCTGATGAATTACTTGCAGTGAGAGCATTATGTTGATTCAGCTTGAATCTGTTAAATATAAAATGTTACCTCCACAGGCTGAAAAAAAGATGCGCTGTTGGATTCGTAGCCGCCACTTGATTTGTTCCGGTAACTTTTTTATATTCGAGACATTAGAATATACAACCATTGAAAGATTCTCTCAATGTGTCGCTTCTTTAGGAGGAACAGTAATATCCGTTGACCCCATTAATAAAATCTGGATGGGCGATCATCGCCAAGTAATTTTGTATCAGGCCAAAGCTAGTTTACATACTCCTCATCATACTTTGAAACAATACTGGATAAAATACGGTGGTTTCTACACTAGATTTGATGAGCGTGCTTAGAGTGACTTTCCTACGGAAATCATTCTGACGTTTTGAATTTTAAATACTCCCCAAGGGGGTTGACGGCTAATTGTTAATGTTTAATTGCTGATTATTTACTATGATTAGTTGTTACTTATTAACAGGTAGCCGTCTAAGTTTGTTAGAAATATGCACTGTACAAAAAAATCCAATACTGTATAGGTTTTACTTAACAAATAAATTTTTATTAATCATTCTTGATAGTAAATAAACCTGGACTGTAGGGGCAATTGATGAATTGCCCCTACAGATATATTTCGCATAATTTTTGTAAAAAATTATACTATGCAGCCAAGTATAAATTATCTCTAATTGATGGTGCAATGTTTACGATGGGCTACGCCTACGCAGGCCTTTTTATGTCTCAAAGACACAACTTATGCAATATTAATTAACGACAACAAGATAAAACTAAATCTTCTATTATAAACCATCACTAAATCCTTTGAGTAACTATTAATTTTTCTTGAGAGTAAAATCTATAGCTGACAAATACATTTAGTTACAGAGAAAATAATATTCGTCTTTGATTGATAAGTATTTGGCAATTTGGCAGCTAGTGATTAGAGTATTTTGATATATTGCAGAAATTACCAAGATGTTTTTACTTTTTATACAGAAGACGGGCGTTAGCCCGTCTTTTTTGTCGTTAATTGTTTGGCATTTTGACATTAAATTATAATTAAGCTGTGATATATTAGCTAGAATGCAAATGATTGAAACATTAAGAATAAGCTCAACTAGTATTCTTTTTGTTCATATTATTTGTTCGTCTTACAACCTATTAAGTTTTATTTGTGCTGCTTTTTGCAGAGTCCAAGGTGTATTGATACTTTCAAGCTATTTAGACGGGATAATTTATCCCGTCTTTTATTTTGTTTCCTAGTTGGAAAAATTGCTTTGATGCAAGTTTCGCATGTAAAAATATTTTGAGTTGTTTTACTATCTTTAATATCTAAATTAATCTGCCATAGCTTCTAACATTTGGCAGATTAATTTTCTATTTAAGGTATTCAATGATACTAAGAGAATATCCTATCAGGTTTGAGGATATTTGCACACATCCTATAGGAAGATGCCCTATGAATAGAATAATGGGTAAATTAATTCGGGATGTTGTTATGCACTGGATTTATATAGAGGTTTGGCTCACTGCCAAACCTTTTTTTATATCTCCAGAACTTACGCAAAAATCGCCAAAAAATTTAATTTATTAGACGTTTCTCTCGTCTGATATGCTATGAGCTCTATAATATTTGTCTGCAAGCAAAATTAAAAACTAAAAGTACTCCGCAGAATGCCGATGGTAACTGAGTCACTATCTGGTGTATTACCAGGCTGCAAGAGATGAATTATTCCTGGTGTAATGCTAATGTTATCTGTTAGCTGGAAACGATAAAATGCCTCAATTTGAGTGGTAGTCCCTGGTTGTCCACCTGCACGTCCTAAACCGGTATTAATAAAATCAGGGACATTATTCCCCACAGGTAGGTCGCTACTAGTTATTTTAGGAGGTTGACCGACATAAATTCCCCCCAAATTTCCTTTAGCAAATAAATCAGGGAAATTCATAAACACCATATAATTTGTCGTTTCTACATTTCCCGATTGTCCAGGAATGTAAGATTTAGTATAACCACCCCACGCACCTGCGCTAATACGAGGTGAAATTTGCCAAGTAACAGTCGCACCCACAGCATTAGTTTGCAAAGGTGCTGATTTTCCAGTAGTGGTATTAACTGTAGTTAAGCATTCATCGCCAACAAAGGTTAACAAACAACCATCTGAAGAGTAATTGTTGACGTAATACAAGCTTAAATCTAGAGTGTCAGTTGGTGTTAGCAGCAATTGCACACCAGTAGTTGTGGTTCCATCGAATAAACCGCTACTGTTACCGGGATTTCCTGGTTTATAACTAGTATAAATTGCCTGCAAACTAGCGCGTTTAGCAAATTGCCAATCAATAGCTATACCGCCGTGACCGTATCCCATATTTAAAATTGGGTTTCTTTGGGCAAAATAAGACAGTGGCCCTGTTGCAGCACTTTCTACCCGATTGGGGCCTCGGAAAGCAGCAGGCATACTTATGCCTTCTGTTCCCACCATTATTGCTAATTTATCTGTCACCAGCCAATGAAAATTGAGGTCACTTACAATCAAGCTATCTGTAGGAAATTCGTAGCCAAGTAAAACATCATTCCGGGAAACACTATTGGTAAATCTAGGCGAAGTTTTTCCTTTACCATCTATAAGACCTGTAAACAAGTAACTACTAGGAGTGATTTGACTAGTCAAATATAGTTGCGCCAAGGATATGACATTAATGTTTGTCCCGCCATCATCTGTATCTTTTTGTCCATCTCTAGGATTGACATCACCACGATTGCTAGTCCGTCCTTGAATACCAACTATTAGTAGTCCACTGAGTTTGGTTGTTGTTGAGAATTGATTTGCTTCAAGTTCGCCAGTTCTGGCTTCTAAACTATCGACGCGACCCCGCAAAGTTGCTAATTCGGGAGCAAATTCTGATTGTAATTTTTGTAATGTTGCTAAATCTTGGCGGGTAACTAAATTGCTGGTGGCTGTAGTGATTAATTCGTTGACTCTATCTAAACAAGCATTCACACCAGCGGCGAATTCATACCGAGTTAAAGCGCGATTACCGCGATAGCTACTATCTGGATACCCTGCTATACAACCATAGCGTTCCACCAAAGACTGTAATGCTTGGAATGCCCAATCATTGGGTTGTACGTCTTTGAGTTGAGAAACCGATGTAACTTGCGCCATCGGATTTATGGGGGAGAGGGGAGGAGAATTGAAATCTATACTCTCCTGCACCTGAGTAGCTTCTGTATTGATGTACTCTTGTGCTGATGCTTTTTGTGCAACTCCATTTACTCCCGCAATGAGTAACCATGCGAGCATCCAGGTTTTGCGATGACTGCGGCTAATAAGTATACCTTTCAACTTTTTACACTCTGCTCACATACTTAAGTGAAGAGTGTATGCGCTATTGTCTAGCGTTCACATGGGAAAATTTACGGATTTTGTCCAAAATTAGACTTAATCTTTCTGGGCAACTTCTGAAAGGACGAGTATAACAGGGTATTGGGTATTAGGGACTGGGGACTAGGCACTGGGGACTGGGGGACAAAGAGAATTAGAGCCTCGGTCATACTTTGAACTGGATTCATCCACCTCAAAGACTCAAATCTCCGAATCTCCAATCCCCAATCTATGGCAAATCGTCCACGCAAGCTGACACCAAAAGCCTCTAAACAAAATAAACCTCATACAGGTGTGATGAAACGCATCGTTAAAAAACCCCAGAAAAAGCTCAAAGGGGGAAGGTGGTTGTCGTCAACGCTTGCGATCGCAATTTTGTTGAGTAGTGCTAGTCTAATTATGGTTTTCGCCTGGATTAGCGTTCTCTTCATCTTCAATCCAGACCAGGTAAGCTGGCTAAATAAAATTTTACCTGCATGGGCACAAATCCCCCTTGGGAACCACGAACGCCCCAAAACTCTCAAACAAATTCAACTCGATTTGAGTCAAAAAAACCAAATATTTGGCGAAACTCTGCCTTTACGTGAAGATGCGAAAGACTCTTTTTTACTGCCAGTTTGGCAACAGCGTGCTAATTGTCAATCAGATTGTAAAAAACTTGTGGAACTCAGGGTTTACGAGCTATCAGAAGAGTTAGAGTTTAAATCTCAGTCCGAAAATTACTACTATTTAGCCACTCAATTACCTATAACTGGGCCAGAAGAATCCTCTGTGATTTCACCCTCACTTGATGAAACATCAGAACCCCAAGATATCAGTGTTCCCTTACCTTTAACTAAAGTGCAACGCTTTGACGGTGGGACACCATCACCAGGGGTTTGGTTTAATTTGCAGGGTCAACGCCAACCAGGAACTGGTGCTTATGGTCAAGTTGTATACTACAATCCACAACGCACCAATTTACTACAAATGTTGTCTTGGACAAGTCCCAACGGACAATTACCCAGATGGCAGCAGGTAACTGGTGATGGTACAAAAGAGTTAGTTGTCGATCAAACTATAGGTTTAGAACCGCACTTACAGGTTTACCAAGTCAAACCTGTGAAGTTATTCCTCAAACCAATTGAATTAGAAGCGATTACCCTCAAATCAGTAGCCCTCAAAGATTCTGCATACCAAAATGCCCTGTCAATTGCCCGTAGTGGACTATGGACACCAGCTTTTGAATGGTTGAAATTCATCAAGAAACAGCGCAAAGGAGTTTTTCCAGAGGTGGCGCAAGCGCAAATGGATTTGATTCGCTTGCATTCCCAACTTACTAAAACCCAAGCCCAGAAAAAATGGGCAAGTCCCAGTCAAGAAGTGCTAGCAGACTTGATTGATGGTCGCTGGGAGAAAGCATTACAGGTGTTTGAAGCGTCGCCACATAATACCCAAGAAATTGCGACTCTACTCAAAGCCGATAAAAAACGGTTGTGGAATCGCACAGCCGCAGCGTTACGGGTGAACCCAAATAGACTAGACGTACAAGCTTGGTTCGCTTTGATTTTGGCAGTTCAGCAGGGAGAAGAACACGCTAATTCCTGGTTAAAGACGCAACCAAAAATTACAAAAGATAATCTTGTCTATATTCAAGGTCTGTTAGCCAAACTCAATAGTGAGGGTGCAAAGTCGCAAATATCCTCTACTCACCCTAGTCAGATTGTTGGTACAGTGCAACCAATTACTCAAGTTACTAGCAGCGAGTGGCTGCAACCAAATTCCTCAGCAGACTTGAAACTCACTGATAATCAAGTTTGGTATCAGGTAGAGGTGAGTGCATTTAATGACGGTAAAAGCTGGCTAAATTCCCCCTTTGAGAATTTGAACCCATCCAAAACTTCCGCCGCCAAATTTTTCTGGAAAACTTTGGGAATCATTTCTGACCCGGAAATCCAGATTATAGTCTGGTTGCCAAATGGAGAACAAAAAATTACTATAGCCGCTATCAAAGCTGTGCAACTACAGGGTAAAGTTTTGCGCCTATTGGCTGCGGGCCCAAAAATTCCAGAGAGTCAAAACGATGTTCTCCAACCCAAAGCTCTAGCTTTGACTAATGCAGCACTGGAATGGGTACAACCATCTCCCATCACTCTACAAGAACTGCATCAACAAAATCCCCAAGGGGTGAAGGTAATATTATCGAGTGTGTGGCAATCTTTACAGCAATCTGGCGAAGTTGCGGCTGGTGCTATTCCTACCTTTGAGCAGATACAGGAAAAGTTGGGTGATTGGCCCGTTCAAGTGATTGATTTAACAAATAATGCTCAACCAGAAATAATACTGACTATCTCAGCAGCAGCAATAGCATCCTTGAATCAGTCTTCACCTGAAATTCAGGCGAAAAATACAGAAGAACGCCGCGACCGGACTATCATTTTGTCTGATAGTAATCAAGTCATTTACAGTGATTTTACCAAAAATGACTTACAAAGACTCTCTGCGATCGCCAAGCTTTCAGACGTGCAATCTTTAGCTTTATTAGTTGAAAATGCTCATAACTACAGTCTGAGGCGCTGGTCAGAGAAAAATCAGCGCTTTGAATAGCACGCCCCCTAATCAAATTTAAATTAAAGAGGCACTGGCGACCGCTATCTCCAAAATTGACTTATTCTTTTTGGTTAGTTTCGGCTAGACGTTGGTTTTTCAGGTTTTCCAACTGCTGCAACAGAGAGTCTACTTCTGCTTGTAAATGCATCAATTTCGCTTGCTGATCGTCTTGATAATAAGACTTGGTTAGCTTACTGACCCAGTTAGCCTGGGATTCGCGATCGGAAACACTAGATAAACAAGTAGGCATCGCTAATTAAATCCACAATTTAACTCACACCATTAGAAATATTATAATAATGCTCTTTTAAGCTTTATTAAAATATTGTATATTTTTCATCAATTAGTCTAATGGGTTTTAGGTTCAATCATAAGAGACGGCGAGCATCATGGGTGTGTTCCAAACAGAACAGCGCCCTAAGTGTGCAAAGCTTCCGCCCACTTGACGGTACTTAGCAATACTTAAATTGATAGCCTGTCAATTATGGTTGTATGAATTATTATCGCCCTTTTTGGGGAATTTACGCACGAATTATATGTAGACTATATCAAGAATTCTGTGAGATTATGAAAAATTCACGACTGACACAGCAGAGATTCCCCCCAATCGCCTTAAAAATGTACCTTTGTAATATCCACCTTTTTTGGCAGTAGTCTTGGCCCAGCCCTTGCCCAAGGCTACTGCCAAGGAGAGACAGCACATTGCCTATTTAACTGGTATTCTAAATAAAAATGGCAAGTGAAACACCTGCACCACAAAAAATAATATTCTATAAGTAATATTCTTTTGGAATTAAAGGGCTGGGACAGGGCAAAGAAAAATTCACTTTCTTCCTCTTCCGCTTCCATCTGCAACTTTCTCTAAATATCGAATCCTTAACATTAAGAAATTTTAAATCCTGTGACTTTGAGCCTGTCTGTTGCTAAATCTCATCGCCAACCTTGGCCCGGACTGATAGAAGCCTATCGCCAATACTTGCCTGTCAGTGAAACAACGCCGGTCGTCACTCTTTTGGAGGGCAATACACCTCTGATACCAGTGCCAGCGATCGCAGAACGTATTGGCAGACAAGTACGGGTTTTTGTAAAATATGATGGTCTGAATCCTACCGGCAGCTTCAAAGACCGGGGGATGACTATGGCAATTTCCAAGGCCAAAGAAGCAGGAGCAAAAGCAGTAATTTGTGCCAGCACGGGTAATACCTCAGCCGCCGCCGCCGCTTATGCAAGGCGTGGAGGGATGAATGCCTTTGTATTAATTCCCGACGGTTATGTAGCGCTGGGCAAGTTAGCCCAAGCATTATTGTATGGTGCAGAAGTATTGGCAATTAAAGGTAATTTTGACCAAGCGCTAGAAATTGTCCGCGAAATGGCCGAAAGCTATCCAGTGACTTTGGTAAATTCGGTCAATCCCTACCGCCTAGAAGGGCAAAAAACTGGAGCCTTTGAAATCGTTGATGCGCTGGGTGATGCCCCAGACTGGCTGTGTATCCCCGTAGGCAATGCGGGAAATATCACAGCATATTGGATGGGCTTTTGTCAATATCATCAAGATGGCAAGTGCGATCGCTTACCCCGAATGATGGGATTCCAAGCCGCAGGTGCAGCCCCATTAGTACACGGTCAGCCCGTGGCGCATCCCGAAACCCTCGCGACAGCAATTCGCATTGGCAACCCTGCTAGCTGGGAATTAGCGATCGCAGCCCAAACCGCAAGTCAGGGAAATTTCCATGCCGTTACCGATGCAGAAATTCTCGATGCTTATCGGCTTTTAGCATCATCAGAAGGTATCTTCTGCGAACCTGCTAGCGCCGCTTCTGTAGCCGGATTATTGCAGGTAAAAGACCAAATTCCTACAGGGGCGACAGTGGTTTGTGTCCTTACAGGCAATGGTCTAAAAGACCCAGATACAGCCATTAAACACAATCACAGTCAATTTAAACAGGGGATTGCAGCAGAATTGGGCGCAGTCGCCGAGGCAATGGGATTTTAAGCAGTCTGGAAAATACAAGTGATCTTAATATCTAATTGAAAAATTGCGTAGGCAAAGCTCATCGGAGGTATTGCAACCAATATTTTTCAGTCTGACTAGTGTCAAAATAATCCCAAATTGCAAAATGATTGCGATAGACAAATTAAGACTAAGCAAGATGCAGCAAGCAATCCCCAATCAAAAATCAAAAATCAAAAATCAAAAATGGTATAATCCTAAAGAATTTTTAATCAGCTAGTTGATCATTTTAATAATCACCAACAAAGAAAAGGATACAAGCCCCTAAATTTATTTATGGGGATTATTAATTTTGAATTTTGAATTTTGAATTTGGAGCGAAGCGACGTGACTCATTCTACTGATATTGCTACCTTAGCGCGATGGATGTCAGCTGACTTTAGTAATCAAGAACAAGCTTTTGAAAATCCGCCTTTTTATGCCCACATTCGTGTGTGTATCCGTCCCCTTCCCTTGGAATTGTTCTCAGGGGTAAGTTTGTTTCTCGAACAAGCTTATGATTTTATGCTTAATCAACCCTACCGGATGCGGGTAATGAAGTTGATTCCCGCAGAAAACCACATTGCTATTGAACACTACACCGTTAAAGAAGAACAAAAATTTTACGGTGCATCTCGTGAACCCGAACGCCTCAAAGAGTTGTCTGTTGACCAACTGGAAAAAATGTCAGGCTGCAACATGATTGTAGAGTGGACGGGTAAGAGCTTCAAAGGCAGGGTTGAACCTGGTAAAGGCTGCATTGTGGTTCGTGACGGCAAAAATACTTATTTAGATAACGAATTTGAGATTGACGCTAAAGAATTTTTCAGCCTCGATAGGGGAAGAGATTTAGACACGGATGAGCGACTGTGGGGTTCCATCGCCGGGCCCTTTCACTTTGTCCGATGGGCTAATTTTGCCGATGAAGTCAAAGCTAATTAAGGCGCTAGATGCTCAAAGTGAGCCGTTTGTGGGTAGATGTTGATGAACGTCTATTTCACGACATCCCCACTTACAACTGTTAATTTCTTGATTGATATTCTTGAAAATAGTGTCGAATAGGTGATCTGGAACACGCTCCTACCCATTGTGATAGAAGTTCGGACTAGCGATCGCTAATCCAGATATAACAAGAACCTAGACGGCGATGCAAGACTAAAAGAATACCAAAAACATCCAGTTAACCCACTATCTCTACCTCACAATCTTGTGCTAATATTGTCAAACTGATGCTATTGCCTCCTTAAGATATCAAGTGATAGACAAAAAGGCTTTATAGTGTTGATGTGGCGGCATAGCCAAGTGGTAAGGCAGAGGTCTGCAAAACCTTCACCCCCGGTTCAAATCCGGGTGCCGCCTTAAGGCTTTCAGCCTTTTAGGACAGTCAAAAACAAACAAACTGGGGTAAATGATATTCAAAAGGTTAACTTGACTGATTAGGGTAAAGAGATATCACAAGGATGTCCCAGTCTAATGAAGTCCCCTAAGTTACCAGTATCTTTACCCCATGATCTCTATCAGAAGCTCCAATCCATTGCATCGGCTAATGGTATCTCTATGGCTTCCCAAGTCCGATACCTCATCAGTCAAGCCAGTTACCTTCAAGGAACTACAGGCGGGTCTACAGGAAGTCAGAATATCAATGATTTAGATGCGTTCCCCCTGTCCTAATCCCCAGTCCCCAACAAATAAATCAACGCTTCTACTAAAACTTGATTTTGTTCATCTGTGCCAACAGTAATGCGTAATTTGTCATCTAGACCAGGCTGCTTGAAGTAACGGATTAAAATTCCCTGTTCTTTCAGTTTTTGATAGAGATATTCCGCGTTTCTTTGTGGAGGCTGTACCAGCAAAAAGTTAGTTTGGGAATCCCAGAGATTAAAACCTAATTGTTTCAAGTCTGTTGATAGCTGATTCCGCGATGCTTTAATCTTTGCCACACAAGCATTTTTATAAGCTTGATCGGCAATGGCAGCCGTGCCAATTGCACAAGCGATCGCATCAATGTTATAGCTATCCTTCACTTTAAACAATCCCTGCAACAGTTTAGGATTCGCCACTCCAAATCCCAATCGCAGTCCAGCCAACGAGTAGCCCTTAGAAAGTGTACGAATTATGATGACATTTTCGTATTCCTTTACCAAAGCCAACGCATTCTCTTCGGTAAAATCTATGTATGCTTCATCAATCACCAAAACTCCAGATAACTGGCTGGCTAATTGGCGCAGATCGTTAGTTGCTACCAGATGCCCCGATGGACTATTCGGCGACGCAATGAATGTGACAGAACCATTGGCAGCAACCAGTTCTTCCACAGGTAAACTGTAGTCCTCGCTGTAGGAAATTTCAATAATTTCCGCAGCCTGCATTTCTGCCAATGTACGATATAGCACATAAGTTGGCATCGGATAAACTACCTTCTTTCCAGGTTCTGCACAGGCTCGAATTACTACGCTCAACAATTCGTCACTGCCATTGCCTACAATAATCCAATCGCTAGGAACTCCTAAAACTTTACTTGCGGCTTCTCGAAATTCCCCGCCGAAAGGTTCTGGATATCGCCGCAACCACTCCCCCTCAATATTTCGCAATACAGCTAGTGCCGCAGGGGAAGGAGGATAGGGGTTCTCGTTGCTGTTGAGTTTAATTATCTGTGTACCACGCTGGGGCTGCTCACCGGGAACATAGCTAGCCATTGCATCAACATTGGAGCGAAAGTAATTAGTCATAGGGCATTGGTTGTGTATCTTAAGCAAATTTCAACCCACAATTTCTGACGATATCGTTTTTTGTCGTTTACATCAAAAAATACGGCTTTATAAATTACGAATGAGGAATTATCAAAAGATGCCAGATAAATGGAATCCAGAACTATACGAACGATTTGAGTTGGAAAGAAGTCGCCCGTTCTACGACTTGGTAGATATGATACATCGGCAAAAAAACTTACGAATTCTCGATTTAGGATGCGGAACTGGAAAGTTAACGAAGTATTTGCATGACACACTAGCAGCACAGGAGACTTTAGGGATAGATGCTTCTGAGAAAATGCTGCAAAAGGCTCGTCAGTTTGAAGGTAATGGACTATGCTTTGAGCAAGGAAAAATTGAGGAAAATCCAGGAGATGGGGAGTTTAATGTGATATTTTCTAATGCAGCATTGCAGTGGTTAACGGAACATAAGGCGTTATTTGAGAAATTACGGGGTAAGTTAAAACCTGGTGGACAGCTTGCTGTACAAATACCAACGATGGATACTGAGCCAGTACATAAAATAGCAGTTGAGACTGCAAAAGAATTTAGTCAGGAATTGGGAGGATATGTGCGGCGTTTAGAGAGTGTTTATAAAATAAATATTAAGCAGTTGAGCAACTATGATTGCGGGCTAATCGACGTAACATTAGATGCGTCATAGCGGCGTATATCATGGTTTCGCTTGTTTGAGGATGATATTCGTAATCTTACGTAGACGACGATAGCGACCAAGCCATGCAAGTGTACGCTCTACAACCCAACGTCGAGGTAATACTTTAAAACCTGAAGCGTCATCAGAGCGTTTGACGATCTCGATTACACAACCAATAAAATATCTGACCCAATCGACTAGTTTTCCTGCATATCCAGCATCTGCCCAAATTAAATGTAATTTTGGGAAAGAATATCGAATTTTATTTAGTACAAGCTTTGCTCCGTCAAGGTCTTGAATTGAAGCAGCATGTACAACAACGATTAAAAGCAAACCCATCGTATCGACAAGAATATGGCGTTTACGACCATTAATCTTTTTTCCGGCATCATAACCATTAATCCCTCCTTTTTCAGTTGTTTTAACCGTTTGAGAGTCTATAATTCCAGCAGATGGTTCTACGTCTGATCCTTCAATTTTACGCAGTTGCGTAGGCGTAGCCCGTCGTAGACATCGCAATACGGTATGAATTTTTTGCCATACCCCTTTACGCTCCCAGCGTCGGAAATAGGGAGCATCCCACTTTGGCAGATATACCACTAGTGTCAAAATAAAGGGGAATATTTCAGCAGCGCATTATCCTCATGACTCCGGAAAGACAAGCACGCCTACAAGTATGTCTATAAGAACTAGCAGCGATACTATATGAAGAAACAAACGCCGCAGAACTAACGAACCTAGAAAGCATCGAAAAAACCGTGCGTTCGCAAATGTTAGAAATCGATTATGTCAACAGCCAAAAACTACTTAACCCACTGGTTTGTCTAGGAGATGGTCATCAGGAGTTTGGAATTTAGTCCAAGAGTTTGGCATAGTTCAAGAACGCTGGGAAATCTTAGACTGGTATCATCTTAAAGAAAATCTTTATAAAATTGGTGGATCGCTCAAACGGCTTAAAAAGGCTGAAACTCTACTGTGGCAAGGTGATGTCGAGACAACTAAGACAATATTAGTTAATTGTCGAGGTAAACAAGTAAAAAATTTTTGTGCCTATCTCGACCAACATCGTAATCGGATTGTCAACTATAAATATTATCAAGCTAAACAACTATGTTCCATTGGTTCAGGCGCGGTAGAGTCAGCAATCAAAGTCCTTGGGAAACGAATCAAAATTTCTGGAGCGCAATGGAAAGCTGAAAATGTCAATCAGGTTCTGTCTCTACGTTGCGCCTACCTGAATGGTTTACTAGCTAATCCACCATCATTGCTAGTTATTCACCAGGGTCGATATTGCCATAAAATACTCTCGATGAACAAATCGAATCTAGCCAGTTGATACTTGAATAAGGCAAGCGATGGCTTACTTGCCCTTCCCTGTGGCGATGACCTCCGGTCGGTCGGAGACCATCGCACTGCATTTTTTTCTTATGCCTAAATTTGAGTAGATACAATTTTGCTTGACAACCCAAGATAACCCGCAACGCAAGATTAATATATTTTTGCCAAAGTGGGATGCTCCCCGGAAATATGAATATACTGTAAGACAAGCAGGTAAATCGTGAGGCATCATTCGCCACGAGCAACCTGCACGCAATATGTAAAAAATCGCATTTACTATTTCGCGCATATCTACTTCACGCTTTTTTCCACGCTTTCGCTTACGTTCTGTTGTAATCATTCATTTTATCAAATCCCACTCGACATCGGAAACGTCTGTGGGATATGGTTTTCGACTCATGGCATCCGATTCAAATACGACGACTGTCTCTTTTAAAATACGTGTCCTGGGAAATGAATGCGGTGCTGTTTATTTTTATTTATAAACACCCTCTTAGCTCGACTTTATCCATTTTTGATTTAGTCAGGCAGCGTAAACAGCAATATCACTCAAACGCTCAAATAAAAGACGAGGGACTTTTATCATTTGAGTGGTTTCGGAAGATGTGGAAAAAGTACTAGCCCATAAAAATCGCCTAACTAAAGCTAGTGCATCCGAAAAAGTAGGCAAAGCTTTGGAGTACCAAATTGTTTGCTTAATTGTCCA
>NZ_JACJSH010000025.1:0-113583 GCF_014698055.1 Nostoc sp. FACHB-133 | reverse complement strand
CGAGTTCTGTCAAAGAGATTGTTGTAGTGACCCATGCTACGAAGCGGTCTTTCTTGACCAAGGTTGGGACGGTCTACTACTATTTCTAAGATACAAGGTTGGGTGAAGCGGAGCGCAACCCAACATATATCAGAATGTTGGGTTACGCAAAGCCTCCACCCAACCTACAATTTTTTGCAACTAAGTAAATGAGTTTGTTTGAAAATAACCTGTCACTGTTTAAGTAACTAAGTTACGACTTACGCAAAACTACACACAGTAGGGGCAATTCATGAATTGCCCCTACCTGAGAATCAGGGTTTTGACTATTGTGTCCTAATAAGTGTAAATAAATTCAAGTTTGTAGTAATGGCTGTAGTCCTGATAAACCTTTCTATGAATGATTCATTGCTTACTACAAACTAGGATTTTATTATATTTTTAATTATGATGCTGATAAATATCAATAAGCTTGATCAAGATATAAGACTCATATTTGATTTTTGAAAAAACCCCGTACAACTCAAAAAGCCTTCTTTCCTCTTGCCTCTTGCCTCTTGCCTATTGCCTACCCACGTAAATATGGCTACGCCACGCTGTGCGAACAAAAATCAAAGCAGATTAATATATACTGTGTAAGGATTGTATCTCCATAGTATTTGTTTAGATAGATACTTTTTTATTTAACAATAAAGTGCATCTTTAGTTAGAGGTTTCATACAACAGTTTAGTGATGTACTTGAGGCAAGTGTAAGGAGTAGCTGATGAGGAGTGATGAGAAGAAATTTTCTTCACTCCTCATGTTCTTAAATATATGGTAACTTAAAGCTTCCTTTAAGATTAGGCAAGTCAGAAAACCTGCTGCGCCTAGACTCACCTTAAAAAGGCTTCCTCTAGTTCCTTTCTTTTTAAGGAAGGTTAGGGAGAATAAAGTCTTAACCCAAGGATATTACTTTATGATGAATAGTCTTTCAGATTTCCTTTTTGATGCTCTAAATATTTATTCTTTAATTCCTCTGGAATAGGAATAGGACGACTATTTTGTAAACTGACAAAAGCACCCTTTTGACTAGCTACTGCTGCTAACTCATTATTAGATAAAATTTCAGCTTGTACAGTCCACTTCAATCGTCCTAAATTACTTAGCCATAAACGTCCAATTACTTGGTCAATAATTTTTATCGGACGTTTATATTCAATTTCAGTTCCAGCTAGAACAGGTGCATATCCTCGATCAATTTGTTGATTGAGGTGCCAATGTTCATCTAAAAACTTTAAACGTAAATCCTCTAACCATCTGATATATACAATATTGCTTACGATTCCCATAAAGTCAATGTCGTATGTTCTTACAGGAATTTCTAATACTACTTCTAATGGTCTGGGCAAACTGTTATTTACTAGCATTATTTCTCTTGATATTTTAAAACCGATCGGTCTGTAAAATTAGAAAAAATTTTACTTTTTTCAAGTAGTGGGTAATTATTGCCTAATAACCCATTACTCACAATAATTTCAAACTTCTACTTTGTAGTTTAAGGTTAACTCGTCGCCAGGTAAACCTCTAATACCCCAGTTCGATTTGGGCGTTTCAAAAATTGTGATTTCAATATCGTATATAGGAATATTGAATTTTTCATTGATATTTTTAATTAGCAGGCGAATCAACTCTTTTTTTGTTTCCACTGAGCGTCCCTCAAACATACTAATTTCGATAACCAGATAATTGTTTGTTCTATCAGATGGATAGTAAAAATCTGATTTATCCAGTGGGAAAAATCGGTGAAATCTTTTTTCAGGGGTAATCTGTAAAACCTCTATGAGGGAGGTATGGATTACATTTGATAGCTCCGTTTTAATAGGATTTAATTTGTCTGCTAAAGAATATACTTTGATTTGTACCATACATTTAAAGGTGAGTTTCTAAGTATTGATTCAAGTAATTAATTACCCTGTGCATGTGAATTGAATCTCCATAAAGCTTACTCATCATTATGGCCCCTTCCAACGTTGCAATCATAACGGTGGCAATTTCATCAGCACTTACTTCAGAGCGAATTTCACCCTTGGCAATTCCCGTTTCAATAATTCGACGAATTAGATGCAGCCAAGAATTCATCGCTTCTTGAGCGCGTTCCCGCAACGCCGGATGAGCATCATCGCTTTCCACAGCAGTATTCAGCAGTGGACATCCTCCTTTGATAGGTGGATTTTCTGCGAAGCTACTAAATACCCCAATGATTGCTTGCAGACGTTCTACTGCATGGCGTTTGCTTCGCAATGCAAATCTAGTATGCTGTTTAATGCGAGCGATCGCAAAATCAAAAGCCTGTAATGCGAGATCGTCTTTGCCTTGAAAGTGGTTGTAAATTCCTCCTTTTTGCAATCCAGTAACACGCATAATGTCTGACATTGATGAGCCTGCATACCCCTGTTGGTTAAACAGTTCGGCTGCTTGATGGAGAATTCTACTTTTTGTTTCTTCGCCTTTGGACATTACAGCGATTTATTAGAGTAGGGAGTCGTATAGTTTATTGAATTAAAAATTACAGACCATTTGGTCTGTTTATTTTTATCATTATACATGCTTGTGAGTCAAGTGTTTTTTGTAGTCCAGACAACGCAGACTTCATTCGGTTATAAACGCCCTTAGTTTTGATGCTACCTCTACTCTAGGTAATGATATGTTTTGGCATCAACACGCGATACTTATTCTTAAAACCCCACTTCCATTCCTCTCCCCGAAACGGAGAGAGGCTTTGATTATTGCTCCCCTTCCCTTGTAGGGCTATCCATTAGTCACATCTTTCTTTACAATCTTGAAACGCTTATTTTGTAGGCATCTTAAACACTGAGGTGTAAGGCATACTTGACAAGTTACCTTCTAATCTTCTCGCTAAAAGTAGGTTTTTATTGAGAATTGATGACGAACGAATCAGGGTTGTAAAAAACGTGAGTGAATACTCTCGCAAATGTTGAGAAAGATCCGGGTAATGGATAGTGTAGGGAAGGGGTTGGGGGTTAGGTCGTTATCAACAGAAATTTCAGCAGCAATATTGGCGATTTGAGCTTTGCCAAACAGGATTTTGACGGGGTTGTGAAAAACAAAATTTCCATGAGTCATTAGACTTGCGGTGTATTATCCAGAGAATATAGCGATATACAAAACGAATACGCTGGACGTTTGATCGTGTTTACAAGTAAAATACGGTAAGTACATAGCTTTACCGGCTTTTACATGTAAAACCGCAGAAAAACCAGTAAGAAGTTGATTTAGTAAAACAACTGACCCATAAGCAGTTATAACAGTCTGTTTCAGCTAAATGTCAGTTGTCATACTTCTAAAAACTTTCAGACAGGTTTTTAAGTTGTCTAGTAATCCTCTGCCCTAATTTTTAGCTAGATAAACCTTTCTTTGTGTCACTCATCCTTTGAGAAACACAATAATTTGCCATGACTAGCTCTATCACTGGGCTGTAATTCGGCTGAGTTATTGCTCTCTAGTAGTGAAGTTCTAGCTGACTTTCTCAAACCCCCAAAGGTATGCACTATTTATCACTACCATTCTTAAGCTTCTTCGTTGGCATCATAGTTGGTTTGACGGGAATTGGCGGAGCCTCTCTCATTACCCCAATGTTGATTTTTGTTTTTCAGGTTCCGCCTTCCATCGCAGTGAGTTCTGATGTTGTAGCTGCCACATTGATGAAGATTGTTGGTAGCGTCAAGCATTGGGAACAGAAAACTCTGGATACAGAAGTTGTCAAATGGCTGGCATTCGGAAGTGTTCCAGGCTCACTGTTTGGGGTGGGAATTTTGCACATTCTTAAACGTACAGGTGAGTATAATCTGGATAACATCTTGCTCCGTTTGCTTGGTGTGATGATTTTGCTCGTCACAGCATTAGCACTAGTGCAATTGTTGTTATTGACTTTTTTACCCAAATTCAATTTACCCGAACTACCAAAGTTAGACTTAGAAACTAACTTTGGCCGCTTCCTAACCATCACTTTAGGGGCCATTTTAGGCTGTTTGGTTGGTCTAACTAGCGTCTCATCAGGTTCAATGTTTGCCCTAGTGCTGATTGGGTTTTTCCGTTTAGATGCACGGAAGCTAGTGGGTACTGATATCTCACACGCAGCAATTTTACTGCTGTTTACAGCCCTTGGTCATCTCAGCCTGGGAACGGTTGATTGGAATTTGGTAATACCTATCTGGCTAGGCTCTGTACCAGGAGTTCTACTAGGTGCTAAAATCTGCCAAGTAGCTCCCCAGCGTCCACTACGGTTTATTATTTACGCCATTTTGATGATGGTAAGTTGGAAATTAGTTCATCAAGTCTAACCAAATTGAGATTTTAGATTCCAAATCCAGCATTCAACATCCAACATTGATTAACTTCTTACCCAAAGAGTAGAGTGAAGGTACCGCGCTCATACATAATGAACAGACCCAAGCCGATTAACACAAAAGGTACAGCAGCTTTACCGTAGCGACTTAAAATATAAGCAATGGTAGGTTGACGACTTAAAAAATAAGCGATCGCACACCAAACCCCTACCATGATAAAAAATATACCTAAAATTACTCCCAAACTGGCAAGATCCTGACCAGCGAACAAAGGGATATATATACTAATATTGTCACCACCATTAGCGATCGTTACTGCTGCCACTTTATAGGTTTGGGGGTGCAAAACACTCAAAATAAAAGACAATACCGGGTTAGTAGGCGTAGGTTGATTAAAATCACTACTGACTGTCTGAACTGTTATAGTTTCTTCTTTTCTATATATTAATTGTTGAATACCAATAGCAATTGGTAGCAGTCCTAGCAATCCTATCCATTCTCGCTGTACGACCAATCCCCCAAAAAATCCTGGTAAACTAGCGATGATAATGGCTGAAAAACCCAGATATTGACCGAGTAAGATATGCCGCCGCCGAAAATTAACATCTATCTGTGAAAAAAATATTAACAAGATAATGATGTCATCTATGTTAGTGGCGATGAAGGCAATTATCCCTTCACTGAAGACTGTCCCTAACTTACTCATGCTGGATTTTTAGAACCTACGATTTTTCACCACACCAAATTAACATTTCAAGTAATTGAACTACACTACTTTTTAATACCCATTCCCTATCTTATCAGTCTCAAGACCTGAAAACTGCTGTAAAATATGAACGAATTAGTTACTGCAATTACTACAGGGGCAATTGCGTTCATTGCCACTAATATTGATGATATTGTCATTTTATTATTGTTTTTTTCTCAAATAAATACTAGCCTTCGTCCTCGGCATATAGTTGCTGGTCAATTTCTAGGTTTTACAGTTCTGCTAATCCTTAGTCTTCCTGGTTTATTTGGTGGGTTAGTATTATCCAAAAACTGGATTGGATTACTTGGTTTATTACCAATGTCCATAGGTATCAGTAGTTTGGTGAATCGGGAAGAAGATTCATCAAAAGAAGTTGCTGCTACGACAGAAGAGGCTGAAGCATCAACAATTACAAGTTTTTTTTCTCCTCAAGCTTATAGTGTGGCAGCCGTTACACTTGCCAATGGTAGCGATAACATTAGTGTCTACGTGCCTTTATTTGCTAGCAGCAACCTAGAGAGTTTTGTGGTAATTATTGGATTATTTTTTATATTGTTAGGAATTTGGTGCTATGGGGCATACAAATTAACTCACTACAGAGTAATAGCTGATATATTGACTCGCTATATTAATAATTTTGTGCCTTTTATTCTTATAGGATTAGGCGCTTTTATTGTAATAAAAAGTGAAGCTTTGAGCTTAATAAAGCTAGCTGCTAGTTGTTTCTGTTTGATTATTTTGGTTAAAAATAATGAAAGTGTAGATGAAATTGGCGAAAATTCTAAGTAAGTGGGCGTGAATAATAAAAGGTTTGTAGTGAGGGCTTTAGCCCTATTTTAAGGGCTGTTCGCGTTGGCGTAGCCTCTCGTAGAGAAGCGTTCCCACAGGGTAGCCCTCACTACGAGCCAATTTAATTAATTTTCTATTAGTAAGATAGTTTGACTTATTCTTTCCTACTTACTTAAAATTGTTATACAGAATCAAACTTTACTCAACCACTCATTCTCTTCTGGATCTTTGAATAGTGAGGTGCTGAGGTAGCGTTCGCCAAAGCTAGGCTGGATCATCACGATTAGACGACCTGCATTTTCTGGACGTTGTGCTACTTGAATAGCCGCATATAAAGCAGCGCCAGTAGAAATGCCCGATAACAATCCTTCTTCTTTTGCTAGGCGACGGCTGTAAGCGATCGCTTGCTCATCCGCTACCTGAATCACTTCATCCACTAATTCTGGACGGTAAATTGCTGGGACAAATCCCGCGCCGATACCCTGGATTTTGTGAGGCCCTGATTTCCCACCCGTTAATACCGGACTGCTGCTTGGTTCAACCGCGATCGCTTGAAAACTTGGCTTCCGTCCTTTAATAACTTCTGCAACTCCTGTAATCGTCCCACCAGTACCCACTCCCGCCACTAGAATATCCACCTCTCCATCAGTATCATTCCAGATTTCTTCTGCTGTGGTTTCGGCGTGAACTTTCGGGTTGGCGGGGTTGCGGAACTGCTGCAACATATAAGCATTGGGCGTTTGAGCTAAAATCTGCTCTGCACGACTGATCGCTCCTCGCATCCCTTCTATACCTGGCGTTAACTCTAATTGAGCGCCATAAGCTTTGAGCATTGATCGTCTTTCGTGGCTCATTGTGTCAGGCATCGTTAGAATGAGATGGTACCCCTTAGCGGCCGCCACCATCGCTAGCGCAATTCCTGTATTCCCAGAAGTCGGCTCTACTAAAATAGTTTTTCCGGGGTGAATCAAGCCTGCTTCTTCCGCCGTTTCCACCATACTCGCGCCAATCCGATCTTTCACAGAAGATGCTGGATTCATGCTTTCTAGCTTCACCACAATCCGAGCAACCGCTCCTGAAGCTTGGGGAATTTTGTTTAATTGAACTAGAGGAGTTCGTCCGATTAACTCTGTGATATCTTTCGCTATTCGCATGTCAATACTCCGTCGTGTCTAAATATAATACATCGGGCTTTGCTGGGCGCGAGTCTCTCTTTCCTCGCACAAGTCTTGGAGTGTATAGCGACCCAATACTTCAATTGCGGCAGCGTTAGCTTGCTCCCAAACTTCATAAACCAGAGTCTTTTCTAGAGTCGGAGAGTCAGATGTATCTTTCTCTTTCCGATCACCTTCGACTAAAGTCACAATTTCCAGCAGTGTAATCTGCCAAGGTTCACGAGCTAAAACAAAACCTCCTTTAGAGCCGCGTTGACTCTGCACCACACCAGAACGCCGGAGGTTGGTCAAAATTTGTTCCAAATAGCGTTCAGGTATAGGTTGTTTGGTAGTGATCTCGCTCATGGTTAGAGGAAGTTTTTTTCCATGGTGGCTTGCCAGTTCTAAGAGTGCTAGCAATGCATATTCCACTTTGGAAGACAGATCCAAGAGAGCGTAGTTTTGGCTATTCAAGACTGTACTCAACATACTACGGTGAATTGGGGGACTTATCGCAGTTTATCCGAAATTAATTTTTTCAAAGTGTGGAATGTGATAGTATCCCACTTACTAACCATAAAAACACTATATTCTATCGACTTACCGTAGATTATTATCTTACATAATTCCCATAAATGACTCGATCTTTTTGTGGGAATTATCCTGAGTTTCTGTTTTCAGAGCCTCACTTACCAACGAAAATCTCAACAGAGTATGCTAATAACTGATTTGCGAACCATTTTTGAGCGTGACCCAGCAGCCCGTAACTGGCTAGAAGTATTGTTCTGTTATCCTGGACTCCAAGCCCTAATATTCCATCGATTGGCACACTGGCTCTATAAAATTGGAATTCCCTTCATACCTCGGTTTATCTCTCATATTAGTCGGTTTTTAACCGGGATTGAAATCCATCCTGGGGCATTTATTGGACAGGGAGTGTTTATTGACCACGGTATGGGAGTTGTGATTGGTGAAACTGCGATCGTGGGCGACTATGCCCTGATTTATCAAGGTGTGACTTTAGGCGGGACTGGGAAACAAACCGGCAAACGTCATCCAACTTTAGGCTCCCATGTGGTTGTGGGAGCCGGTGCAAAGGTATTGGGAAATATTCAAATTGGCGATCGCGTCCGTATTGGAGCTGGTTCTGTGGTGCTGCGAGATGTACCCAGTAACACAACTGTAGTTGGGATTCCAGGGCGCGTAACTCGTCAGAACAACTTGTCTACCAATGTTTTGGATCATGATAAAGTCCGCGACGTAGAAGCTGAAGTTATCCGCGCTTTATTTGAACGTGTCAAAGCTCTAGAGAAACAGTTCGAGGAGTTGCAAGATCAATCAAATTTGTCCCCAAATGAGCTTGGCGACGAACAAACATACAACCCTAAGAACAATAAGTCTGATGGGATGATTGAAGATTTTCTTGATGGTGCAGGAATTTAGGGAATGGAGGGGAGAGGTGACAGGTGATAGGGAATTATCTGTACCCTGTAACCTGTACGAATACTTCTCGCTTTGTGCATTTTTAATTCGGAATCGGATTTTGGGTAAAGGGAAAAGGGTAAGGGTTAAAGGTTTTTTCTTTCCCCTTCCCCTTTTCCCCTTAACCGAGAAGTATTGTAACCTGTACCCTATTCCCTTTTTTAAAATACCCATAGGTTCTTATAACCTGATATAAATATAATACTACGGTTAATTTATCGGAGAATAGTGTTATAGTCATGGTATCTTTATATGCAAATTTAACTAACTTAAACAGTAATAATACTAAAGAAATTTTTGCCCGGAGGTCATTTTTACCAGAGCATCCAAACGGACTTTGGAAGATTGAAACGGGTTTTGTCAGGACTTTTACCTATTTGGAAGATGGTACAACCGTCGCTCTGGGATTGTGGGGCCCTGGAGATATTGTTGGTAAGTCTTTGTCAAAATTAGAACCTTATCAGATGGAATGCCTAACTAAAGTAGAGGCGACAGTCTTACCTGTTGAGGAATGGACTCAACTAACAGAAACTCTACTTGCCCATATCCAACAGGCTCAAGAATTGATGGTTATTCGTAGCCATAAAAAAGTTGATACCATGCTAATCAAGCTGCTGGCATGGTTATCTAAAAAGTTTGGTTCGGAAGTTGAGAAGGGACGTTTAATAGATATGCGTCTGACTCACGAAGACTTGGCGGAAATGCTAGGTTCAACTCGTGTGACTATCACTCGTGTTCTTGGACAGTTTGAGCATGAGGGCTTGATTGATCGTCTTTCTCTGCATCGAATTGTAGTCCGAGAAGAAGAGATTTGGTACTACGAAATTTAGCTCAACAAAACCAGCTATCGCCATCTGCATTCGGCTTGCCCACAATTCTAAGATTCAGGGATTCCAAATAAGCCAAACCGTTAGAGATTTGTGGTACTGTTCCTCTTAGTTCAATATCAAAGCACCCTTCTTCGTCTGTATTTGGTTGTAGCATAGCCTTAGTAATATTAACTACCAAGCCGTAAGCAGAAATTAACTGTGAAATCACAGGCGCTTGCAGATAGGATTTGGGAATATATATCCGCAGGCGAATCTGAGTGACTTGGCTTTTGTTAGAAACTGAAGAAACCAGTGATAAGCTGGTTTGGGAATTGGTTTGACGTTTATTTAATGCTGCCATTGGATAGTGACGATTTTATTACTTAGCGTAGGCGTAGCCCGTCGTAGAAATCGCTATAAACGCTAGATAAATCCAGCCAAATAGGTAGCCCCAGTTTTTCTAAATAACTCAGGCTAGAGTAAAGTTGTTTGGTTCTCCCCCACAAATCTAAGTCAAACCAGCCGTCATCTTCTGTATCGGGTTGAAGTGTAGCGCTGGTAATATTTACAGTTAATCCATAACGAGAAACTAACTCAGAAATCACCGGCTCTTTGTAATAAGATTTTAAGACACACAATTGCAAGCGCAATCGATTAGTTTGACCCAGAGAAATCCATTGCTGGAATTGCTCTTGCCATTGATTTGTCAGGAATGCAGAGTCTTTGAGACTCAGTTTGCTAGCTAGATTTGGGAAAGGTAAAAAGTGCTGGTTAGATTGAATGTGGTTAGCGATCGCTAATTCCAGTAGATTCACTCCCAATCCTTGCAAGTAAGATAGGCTATTTGTCAGTTTTTGGGGATTTCCCGAAAGTTCCAAATCAAACCAGCCATCGCTGTCACTATCGGATGTCAGGGATGCTGCTTTGATGTTGACAGTTAAACCATAACGAGACACCAGCCGGGAAATTACAGGTTGCCTGTTATACCTCTGAGGTACGAGAATGCGGCTGTGGACTGAAGCAGGTTCTACAGATTTACACTGAGACATCAAATTAATTCCCAATAGCGATGCCTAGGCAATTTTTTGGTTCGACAGAGAGTCTTGCTGATGCCGCGCCCCTAGAACTCAACTTTGCCTGGTTGAATGTCAGCCTTATAAAAATTTTCATCTTTTTGGCTCTTATTAAACTACGGTAGTCCTATCGATTTAACGCATTTTTGTTATGTAAAGGAGAATCCCACGAAGAATGTAAAAAAGCAATGGGTAAATTCACGTAAAATATGCTGGATTGATGTTAAGCGCGTTGTCTGGCGATCGCATCTTAATAAGGCAACTGCTAGTTTTGGCTTGATGAGGATCGGTGCGATCGCATACGCCTAAAATGTCGATCTGATGGTGCGAGCGATCGCCTTAATCAATATCGTTAATGGTCAATTGCCGAATCAGTCAATACTGTTACAAATACTATGTCTAATGGTTTGAATAGAATTAAATCCCTCTTTGGCTGGTGGGTAAATTCAAATATAGGAGGTTTTTATCTGTAGTGCCGTTCCCCAACATCCTGGAACAAAGCGCCAACGAAATTGCCCCTTATTTAGTTATTCAGCATTTAGAGACTATTAGTGCAACCTGTCATCAATGGTTAGACTCTCTGAGCCTAATACCGCCAGATTATGCTCTGTTATTAGCTACTAAGCAAACTATTTTTGACCTGCTGGTTAATATTCTGAATGTAACAGCACCAGAACCTAGTAATTAAAGTGCGATCGCACTTTTTCAGAGGTGGTTTTTTAGAGCGATCGCTTATGTGGATGTCTGCCACTCAACTCCAGAGATATTGCCAACTCTAGGTTATAGGTTGAAAAATTAGGGAATAGCAATCAAACTACTTTACCAATCGGTTGCTTTAGTATCATCCCAGACTTCTAATTCTAAATCATGGAGATAGGTTAGTCCGCTCTGAATTTGTGCATCTGTTCCTTGTAATTCAAGGTCAAACCAACCATCCCCGACAGCATTAGCTCCCAGAATGGCTGCTGTGATATTCACAGTCAGATTGTAGTCAGACACCAGGCGAGAAATCACAGGTTCCTGGTGATAGTCCTTGGGAATTCTGAGTCGAATCCGTTTATTGGTAGGTGTGTTATTAGACATAATTAGTTAATAGCCGTAGAGGGAAGTGGGGGCAGAGGGGTGGAGGGAAACAAGGATGAATAACCAATGCCCAATGCCCCATGCCCAAAACCTAACTATTCAACATCTTTGATGCGGGTTTTCCGTTCTAAAATCTCTTTCAGCACCAAAGTTACTACTGCTAGCAATGCTAACAATACAGCCGCAGAGAAGGCAGCTTCGGTTTCATACTGTTTGTAAGCATCTTCTACAAACAGTGGTAAGCTCTGGGTTTGGTCAGCAATGTTGCCAGATACCACCGAAACTGCCCCGAATTCGCCCATTGCTCTGGCATTGGTTAAAATTAAACCATAGAGCAAGCCCCAACGGATGCTAGGTAAGGTGACACGCCAAAATATTTGCCAATCTTTCGCACCGAGAGTTCTAGCAGCTTCTTCTTGATCCTTACCAAATTCCTCTAAAACGGGAATCACTTCCCGCGCCACAAAGGGCATACTCACGAAGGCTGTAGCCAGCACCATACCTGGAAAGGCAAAGATTATTTTGATATCATGTGCCTGGAGCCAAGGGCCAAACCACCCATTGCGTCCGTAAAGTAGCACAATCATCAATCCTGCAACTACGGGCGAGATGGAAAAGGGCAGGTCAATAATGCTTAAAACTATGGCGCGTCCAGGAAATTTATGACGAGCGATCGCCCAAGCTGCACATAACCCAAATATTGTATTCAAGGGCAGAGAAATTACAGCCAGCAACAGTGTCAGCCAAGCTGCATGGAGAAAAGCTGGTCGTGTCAGGTTGGATAGAAATGGCCCAACTCCCTTGCTGAAGGCTTGAACAAAAACGTTGATTGCAGGGATGTATTGAACTAAAGCTAAATAAGCGATCGCTATACCAATTAAAACTATTGGCACCCAACTCTTCTGTTCTTTCGGCTTGGCTGTATGTGTATCAGATACAGATGAATGAAAACTTGGCTTATCTAGTGTCATATCTCCTTGCCCATGCTTGTAAGAAATTAATTGCCAATAGCAATACCAACGAAATTGATAGTAAAACTATGCCAATTACTGTTGCACCAGAATAGTCATACTGCTCTAACCGTTGGAAAATCAGTACAGGTGCGATCAAATCTTGATAGGGCGTATTAGAAGAGATAATTACAGTTGACCCATATTCGCCAACCGCACGGGAGAAACCCAAGGCAACACCAGTTAAAATCGTCGGAAATAAAGGTGGCAAAATTACTTTCCAGAAGGTCTGCCATTGAGAAGCGCCCAAACACCAAGAAGCTTCTTCAATTTCATGTTCCATTTCCTGAAGTACGGGTTGCACAGTTCTCACAATAAATGGTAGTGAGATAAATATCATTGCCACCGCTACTCCTGTGCGAGTAAAAGCTACCTTAATTCCCAGTGGTGCTAGTAGCGAACCTATCCAGCCATTATCACTGTAAACAGTTGCTAGGGTTAACCCTGCTACCGAAGTTGGCAGGGCAAAGGGTAAATCTACTGTGGCATCAATCAAGCGTTTGAAGGGAAAGTCGTAGCGCACCAGAACCCAAGCAATTAGGGTACCAAATACGCCATTGAGTAAGGCAGCAAAGAGCGCTGTCACAAAAGTAACGTTGTATGTAGCTAATGCGATGTCACTGGTGGCGATCGCCCAAAATCTCGCCGGAGGTTCCGTACTCGCTTTCAGGAACATGGCAATTATGGGGATAAACAACATCACTGTCAGGTATGCTATGGTGATTCGCCAAGTCCAGGGAACCCGCCGCAATTTCTTCCAGAATGGTGTTTTGCGCTCAACTTCCAAAGAAGAAGATACAGTCGTCATAGTCAAGAATTCAAAATTTAAATTTCACAAGAAGCTTTTTGCCAGTATTCGTAACTGCTAATTCGTAATTCAAAGACATTCCAACAAATTTTAATTTTCGATAAAAAAGTTGCATGGTCATCACTACGAATTACGAATTACGAATTACGAATTACTTAATTACCGTTTATTTTTGGGATTGAATCTTATCAAACACGCCCCCATCTGCAAAGAACTTCTTATCGATTGCTTCCCAACCGCCCAAGTCTGCAACTGTACCCAAAGTTTTCACCTTGGGAAATTTGTCTTTGACTTCCTTCGTTTGAGCTAAACTCTCATCCACAGGACGGAATCCTAATTTGACAAACTCTTGCTGTGCTTCTGGAGTATAGAGGTATTTCACAAAACCTTCAGCAACTTCGCGGTTTCCATGCTTATCGACATTCTTATCTACCACTGCGATCGGATTGTCGATGGATATGTTTACATCGGGAATGACATAATCAACTTTTTCGCCCTTTTGCTGTGCCAAAATCACTTCGTTTTCGTAGTTGATTAAGACATCTCCCTGCCCTTGCTTGGCAAATGTATCAGTAGCTTCCCGTGCATCTTTAGGCAATATTGGTACATTTTTGTACACTTTAGTCACAAATTCAGTAGCTTTAGCCTCATCGCCACCTGTTTTAATCACAGAATCCCATAGCGCTAAGAAATTCCACTTAGCAACACCTGAAGTTTTGGGGTTAGCAGTAATTAGTTTTACACCGTCTTTAGCTAAATCTTGCCAGTTTTTGATGTCTTTAGGATTGCCGGAACGAGTTACTAATGCTGCAACTGATTTGGAGACAATACCGTTGTTGGGAACTTCTTTCTCCCATCCTGGCTGAATCAATCCAGCCTTCTCAATCTTTGAAGTGTCTCCAGCTAGTGCCAAGTGGACGACATCTGCTTCCAAGCCATCGATAACAGCGCGAGTTTGAGAACCAGAGCCGCCATAGCTTTGCTTGAAGACGACAGTTTGGTTATGATCTTTCTTCCACTGTTCTACAAATTTAGGAATAATTGCTTCGTGAGCCGCTTTGGTGACAGCAAAGGAAACCAGAGTTAGTTCAACACTATCTTTGTTTGCAGCCACAGGAGTAGCGCTAGCATTAGGGGTTTCAGAAGAAGTATTCCCAGTTCCTCCACCAGAGCAGGCGGCAAGCGCCACACTCAATACAGTCCCTACTAAAAAGAGTGATACAAAACCTTTAAGCGAATTTAGTCTGAACCGATATGTTCCATGTTCAGCGAGCGCTTGTAATCTTTTCAGTGGGTGTTGCCACAAACTCATTCCATTTCCTCCGCTAAATCTACAGATAACTGATGGGAATACAGTTATATAGTGTTTATCATACCGGATGATTACATCTAACTAGTTGCAAACACCAATAAACCTCACATTCTTCATCAAGAATATGGTGATTCTACCAATTATGTAAGGAATTACAATACTTTTATTTTCAAGTATCAAGTTGCGATTGCAATTCGCTAGCCGATGTATCAAGCAATTTGCTTGGGAATTGAGAATTAGGCATTAATTATTTTTCTCCCTCATTTGAAATAGTAGTCGGATATTTTACGTATCTTCACTACGAGTTTCCCCAGGAAAAATCAAAATTTTTAGTATAAAAAATAGTTGAATTTTGAGAATTAATCTGATAATCTCTTCCTAAAGACAAACAACGGTAATCCGGTCAAATTACCGTTGTTTGATCAAGCAACTACACAACATCCAGCTTCTATGACACATCTGCAAGCCAAAAAGTTACAAGTTTTCCGCCCAGCCAGACAACTATTTCTGCAATTAAAGCCTGCCTCAACTAAAACCTCTGCATTCTTATTAGCAACTGGCTTGAGCTTAAGTGTCCTTATTCCTGCTTATGCTGCGGGGACTGCTAATAAAACTATTTCTATTAACCAGAAGCCTCAATTGATTAGTCAAGGTGGTAAGACAGTTGAAATAACTTTGGTTTCCTACGCAGTCACCAAAGCCGCTTACCAGAAAATCATTCCTGAATTTGTAGCGAAATGGAAACGCGAAAAAGGTCAAGATGTAGTGATTCGGGAAAGCTATGGTGGCTCTGGCTCTCAAACCCGTGCAGTAATTGACGGATTAGAAGCAGATGTTGTAGCCTTGGCGCTGGCATTAGATACCAAAAAAATTGAAAAAGCCGGACTGATTCAACCAGGTTGGGAGAAGGAAGCATCAAATAACTCAATTGTTACCCACTCAGTAGTCGCTCTAGAAACTCGTGAAGGTAATCCGAAAAAGATCCAGAATTGGAGTGATTTAACTAAACCAGGGGTCAAGGTGATTACAGCAAACCCCAAAACTTCAGGAGGTGCGCGGTGGAATTTCCTGGCTTTGTGGGGTGCAATCACCAAAAATGGTGGAAGTGAAGCTCAAGCTCTTAACTATGTTACCCAAGTCTTTCGCAATGTCCCTGTGTTACCTAAAGATGCGCGCGAATCGAGCGATGTCTTTTACAAGAAAGGTCAAGGGGATGTTCTGCTTAACTACGAAAACGAGATTATCTTAGCAGCACAACAAGGAAAAACTTCACCTTCTTATGTGGTTCCGCAGGTGAACATTTCTATAGATGGGCCAGTAGCAGTTGTGGATAAGAATGTTGACAAGCACGGTACCCGCAAGGTTTCAGAAGGTTTCGTAAAGTTTCTTTTTACCCCGGAAGCTCAACGTGAATTTGCCAAAGTTGGTTTTCGACCTGTTAACTCCACTGTAATCAAGGAAGTACAGAATAAATTTCCCAAGATTTCTAAGCTTTACAACGTTCAGAGTTTGGGAGGCTGGGATACTGTTCAGAAGAAGTTTTTCGATGACGGCGCAATCTTCGACAAAATACAAAGTGGACAACGCTAACATAGTCTTTTTGAACTAGATTTAGAGAGGCGTGATATTGCCCTTTAGCGGCAAAAACTTGGATTAAAAAAGCGATCGCTCTTTCCCAACAAAGACAAAAGTGCGATCGCTATTTATATTTATGTCGTAATTATGTCGTGGCAGACATCCCGCCCACCTAAAATCTAAATATCCTGTTCGCTCAATTCGCGTGTGATGTGATCAAATGGTTCATCCACAAAAGCAGTATTAACCACACCTGCTGCTGCTACTTGCTCCTTAATCAGATCCTTGAGAATCTGGATACCGCGAACCGTAGGCCCAATAGGCACGCCTAGAGAATTGTAAGTTTCCCGTAGCCCTTGTAGCACTCGTTCATCCAATACATTTGTGTTCCCAGCAACTAGCGCATAGGTAGCGTAGCGCAAGTAGTAATCAAGGTCGCGCAGACAAGCTGCATAACGACGAGTTGTATAGGAATTTCCACCGGGACGAATCAATTCTGGCAGTTCTTCATATAACTTCAAACCCGCCTGCTTGACAAGTGCAGCCGCATTAGAATTAATCGCTGCCGCCGCTTGGACTCGCACTGTACCACTGTCAAAGTAAGACTTTAGGCTATCGATCGCATTCCGGTCAAAATACCGACCAGCTAAGTCATAATTCTTAATTAAACTTGTTACCGCATCGCGCATTCTTTTTTCTCCCAATCCTTGCTATTTATGGTTTGATATTTATTTGGCTGCACTTACGCACCAGTAAATTTTTGTGCTATTTAAAATAGATTCGGCACAAAAACAATCTATCCACTATTTAAGGATTCTATGCCAAAGTTGACCCCTATATGATGAACTTTCCAGTTTTGTACAGATGAGCGCTGAAAGGTTAATATAACCTGATAATCCAGATATCTGTAACATAAACTACAAAATCAGCTAATGTCTACTATTTAAGATATTTCTGGTGTGTCACGGTCTGATTGAGATCAGCAGGGTTAGGATGCAATGTAAGATTCTGGTTGACTTTAGGAAATTGGTAGAGAAGGAGTAACAATGACTACACCACAAGAACTCTTGAAGAGAATTCAAGATGAAAAAATTCAACTGATTGATCTCAAATTCATCGACACAGTAGGGACTTGGCAGCACCTCACACTGTACCAAAACCAAATCGATGAGACTGCGTTCACTGATGGCGTAGCCTTTGACGGTTCCAGCATTCGGGGTTGGAAAGCGATCAACGAATCGGACATGACGATGGTACTCGACCCCAACACTGCTTGGATCGACCCATTCATGGAAGTGCCAACACTAAGTATAATTTGTAGTATTAAAGACCCCCGCACGGGTGAACCATACAACCGTTGCCCACGGGTTATTGCCCAAAAAGCAATAGATTACTTGGTTGCCAGTGGCATTGGTGATACAGCCTTCTTTGGCCCTGAAGCTGAGTTCTTTATCTTTGATAGTGCTAGGTTTGCCCAAACTGCTAACGAAGGCTATTACTTCTTAGACTCCGAAGAAGGTGCTTGGAATTCTGGTAAAGCCGGTACAGATGCAAAACCCAACTTGGGTTACAAACCACGCTTCAAAGAAGGTTACTTCCCAGTCGCACCGACGGATTCTTTCCAAGACATCCGTACAGAGATGCTGTTGACAATGGCAGAATTAGGTGTGCCCATTGAAAAGCATCACCACGAAGTTGCTACTGGTGGTCAGTGCGAACTAGGTTTCAAGTTTGGGAAGTTGATCGAAGCGGCTGACTGGTTGATGATTTACAAATATGTCATCAAGAACGTTGCCAATAAATACGGCAAAACTGTCACCTTCATGCCAAAACCGATTTTTGGCGATAACGGTTCGGGAATGCACTGTCACCAGTCTATCTGGAGAGACGGCCAACCTCTGTTTGCAGGTGATAAGTATGCTGGTTTGAGTGATATGGCGTTGTACTACATTGGTGGTCTTCTCAAACACGCACCAGCGCTGTTAGCAATTACCAACCCCAGTACCAACTCATACAAGCGCCTAGTACCTGGTTATGAAGCTCCTGTAAACTTGGCTTATTCTGAAGGGAACCGTTCTGCTTCTATCCGTATTCCTCTATCTGGTAAAAACCCCAAAGCCAAGCGTTTAGAATTCCGTTGTCCAGATGCTACATCTAACCCCTACTTGGCATTTGCTGCAATGCTTTGTGCTGGTATCGACGGCATCAAGAACAAAATACATCCTGGTGAACCCTTAGATAAGAATATCTATGAACTCTCTCCAGAAGAGCTTGCAAAGGTTCCCTCAACTCCAAGTTCTTTAGAACTGGCATTGCAAGCACTAGAAAACGACCACGCTTTCTTGACAGAATCAGGCGTATTCACGGAAGACTTTATCGAAAATTGGATTGACTACAAGCTTAACGAAGCCAAGCAGTTACAGCTACGTCCTCATCCCTATGAGTTTTACCTCTACTACGATGCTTAATTAATTAAATTAAGAATCGTATCTAACTAAAATTAATAAGTTTAGCCACCCTAGAGTACAGGGTGGCTTTTTTTTCCAGAATTGCCAGTTGAGATATTCACTCAAAAAATCTAGCTTCAAACTCTTGAAACTTAACTCATGGAAGCGTGGCTTGGGCCATAAATCATCCGACTACTAGCATCTACCTTGCCTTGAATTGGGTTCCAGTAGTGAGATACTTCTTCAGGAAGACCAAGTTCTTGTGCAGCCCGCATCAGCATTGATTGTTGGCGATTCTTGACTTGCTGATGTTCACGCACCATCAACGCACGAGATTTATCTGCGATAGACATAACCATAGTCCTCTCTATTTTGTGAATATATAATTTTTGTTTTCCTACAAGACTAATATAACAAAAATTCTGTAACATAAGCTACTTTTTACATAACTTTATGTTTTGTTTTGCTGACAATCTTAGCCATTTGTCCCCAAAGCTGGAAAAATCTTCCTAAATCTATCTCTGATGGCTAAAATCATCTGGCTTCAGGTTTGTCTTGCCTGGGAGCTTTTACTTTTCCAACAGTAGGTAATTTTTTCGTTACAATTATTTACATAGAAGCAATCAAAACTTAAGCTATTTTTATGCCTGAGAGTTTAACTAAGCTGACTTATCAGACCTTTCAGCAGGGTAAAAATTACTTTGGTCTGGCTCACAAGATATTAAGTTCACAGTTGAGGAACTTGGTGTATCCGACACTTCAACAAAAGACCAAACCCATCCCAAATGAGCTTTTAGTCAAGCTTCAACAGAGATTGAACCAGCTGCTCGAAACAGACTGGCAAGATGCCCAAAAAGGTGTCTATCCGGAAAGTTTATTGTTTGATAACCCCTGGCAAGACTTTTTTTCCTACTATCCTCTAGTGTGGCTAGATTCTCCTCAAATCTGGAAGCGGGTTAAACAACAAAATTATCAAGATTTTTCGCCCGAAATTGACACAGATGGTTATCCCAGCTACTACGTGCAGAACTTCCATCACCAAAGCAATGGCTATTTAAGTGACTTGTCAGCCAATTTATATGACTTACAAGTAGAAATTCTTTTTGGTGGGGCAGCTGATGCGATGCGGCGGCGAATTCTTGCTCCTCTCAAGCAAGGGCTGAAAGCTTTTGATTCGTTTACACCAAAGCAAGTCCGTATTTTGGATGTAGCTTGTGGAACTGGGCGGACTTTAAAGTTAATTCGGGCAGCCTTGCCTCAAGCATCTCTGTTTGGCACAGATTTGTCACCAGCTTATTTGCGGAAAGCAAATGAACTACTATCGCAAATCCCAGGAGAACTACCGCAACTTTTGCAAGGGAATGCCGAAGAGTTACCTTATGTAGATGATTATTTTCATGCTGTAACTTCTGTTTTTCTCTTTCATGAGTTACCAGCATCTGTACGTCAGACAGTTATTGAGCAATGCTTCCGGGTGACAAAACCAGGCGGAGTCTTTATTCTCTGTGACTCCATTCAGTTGAGTGATTCACCTGAGTTGGAACATATAATGGATTCTTTTCCCGAAACTTTCCATGAACCCTATTACAGGCATTACACCACTGATAACTTGCTAGAACGTTTACAGAGAGTAGGCTTTGAGAATATTGAGATACAAGACCATTTTATGAGCAAGTATTTAATTGCTCATAAGCCAGCTTGAAACAATACCTTTTCATTGCCTTTTCTTTAAGGAAACTTTACCTAAAAAGGACAGATGCAAAATTTTGCATCTGTCATTGGGTGTAGAATAATTAAGATGAGTGAGATTATCTAGCAAATTCTTCTTAATATTTATTTCGTTGAACACCATCTACGAGGAGAACGAACCAGGGTGCAAGAGTAGCTCATAAATAGTAATATTTATTGCCAAATGCAATAAATCTATACTACTTGTGCGAATCCATGTCCTAGATAAGCTCAAATGGAACGAAAGGGATTTTATGCTTAGGTAAAGGACGCTAAACACGCGTCGAAGTGAAGATCCATTAGTTGCTCATATAGAAACCAGCTACTCAATGTATGAGAAGAAAAGATATTGGGGAATAAAGTGAATGAAGTTGCCTTAAGACTATTTCCTTAACAAGCAAAATGTTTGAATTAGACGTGCTTTAGATTAACTGATAGTCTAAATAACATCTATTTCTAGAGCCGTTAAGGATTAAGACGCAGAGCTTCCCACCGAATATAAGCAACAGTTATGTAGCTTTTGGGAGTTGTTAATGCTGCTGATCAAGACACTTAATTTTATTTGCGTTTTGATCGCCAGGATTAAAAGACCAACTAATGATATACAAAGCTTGCAGTTGAAATACTAAGCGATTGCTGAAGATTTTCGTGTGTCAACTGTATATATCTCTGTCACAAAAGCTGTGTCAAATATGTTGGCACAACATCGTGTTTTCTGGAACTTTAGTTTTGGTTCTTTTGGAAGAACAGGCATTATCCTACGGTGGTTAAACCACAACATAGGTATTTTTGAATTTTTGTGTAACTTCCCTACGCCCACTACCGCGATGACGTGGCGCATCATCTGGATTTTGTTCAGATGCTGCCGAGAGCCACTGTTCCGAAGTAGGCGTGGAAAGTAGCCCAGTTGATAAGTGATTGACCATTGCTTGGCAGTTAGAAGCTAAGGGGCCGAACACCAGACTCGATACTAAAAGTGAAATGGCAGCACGCATAGCAAATGTCTATTTTGGAACTCTCCACTTCACTGATACTTAGCTTTTTGATTAATATCCGGACAATTAATCAAAAAGTATTCTGTTTTACTGAAAATAAACTCTTCTTATCCTCCGTTTAAATGTTCGACTAATAACCAATTACCAAAGTGATTATGACGACCCCACAATGTAACTAATTGTTCGTGGGGGTAAGCGCGTAATTGCTCGTCGATATGCGATCGCAAAGTCACAAGCTGCCAATTTTGCCCTTGATATGCGGCTGGCGCTGTGACAGCAAATCTGTATTCCTGCTGTTCCAAGCGGGAGAAAATGCCTTTGAAACAGTTACTTTCCCCAATTAATGCCTTATCAAAAGCAGAGTCAGGGTACTCATTCTCCGATGGGCAAGGGCAATAACCACTAACTGGATAGGCTTGTGGGTTATTTAAGTAATACAGTTGCCAGTACAGCCAATCCGAACGATTGGGTGGAAGATTAAATAAAGGAATAATTGCTGTTTTTGAACGATTATCCTCTAATAAAGCTGTTTGCAGTGATCTAACAGGTAAATGCCTCGGCTGACAGTTTAACTCAACACACATCGCCGCCGCCATACCTGCTGCTTGACCGATGCCCATAACCACAGGTTGTAATCTGGTAGCGCCATTGGCAATGTGAGAAACAGAAATGTTCTTTTCACAAACCAAGAAACCATCTGTTGTGGCTGGAATTAGGGAACTGTAGGGAATTGTAAAGGGTGTCCCAGTCCAACGCCCGCCCCAACGGATAGATTTTGGTTGCAGTGAGAATTGAACACCAGGATAATGATGGTCATTGGCGTAGTTACCAACTGCGATTGCATCATTAAATATAGATGCAACTCTTCCCCCGGCAATCGGCAAAATATCCTGTTCTCGGACAGTAGTTAGTCCCAATAAGCGGCGGCTTTCCCGATAATAGGGATGCAGTGCAAAAGCTGTAGAGGCGTGAGGAAATACTTTTTCTGCTAAACCATAGCGACGACCAAGCTGATTTTGGATAAAATGGGCAAAATTTTGGCTATGCCAGCGAGATTCTTGGATGAATTCACCTCTGGACACATCTGACTCTATCAGCCGCCCTACTCCTTGGCCGTAGTCATTGCCACAGATTGGCCAATTAATCATGAATCGATTACCAGGCAAACGCCCATAATTCAAAAATGTCTCTGCTCCATAGCCATCCCAAGCATCTGCAAACTGGGATGGATTATAGTTAGGGACAGCCGGAATTTCTGGTGCAATTGCATCACCAAAGTCTTGCATAATCACTACATAAGTAGGTGCTTGCACAGGATATTTCTGGGTGAAAGAGTTAAAATCCACTGGGGCGCTTGGTTCTCCCCACTCAGATTGCAATTCCCAACCCCAACGGTAAGGTATCTCAGCTAAAGCTAATAAATCTCCTAATTCTGTACCATCGAGAATAATTTTGGCTGTGACAGCAAAATCACCAAAGCGCACACCAGTAATAGAATCACCTTGGCGAAATACCTCTATTGGTACTTGTCCAGAAATCCAGTGCAGATTTGGCAATTCCTGCACCCAGTTTGCAAAAATCTCTGCCCCAATTTGAGGATCGTAACTAAAAAAGCTTACCCAGCTGTTATCTAATCCTCCGGGCTGCCGTTGCCGCAATTCCTGCAAAAACGCACCCCATAAACCCGTTTGAAAGGCTTCTAATTCGTTGCCATCGGGTACAGACACCCCAGCCGAAGTTAGCATTCCCCCTAACCAAGAAAATTCACTCACCAGAATCGTTTTAGCTCCCCGTCGCGCCGCTTGGATAGCAGCCGCAGTACCTCCGGTTCCTCCACCGACAACTAAGACATCAACTGTGTATGTCTGATTAACCATTGCTTAACCTCACTGGAGTTTCGTTATATTCCCCCAGATAGCTTGGCATCAAATAGATAAATTATTTTATTTTTCAGATACTGAGCATTAAAGGTTTTCAGGCGAAACTTGGTTCTAACTAAAACAGAATAAATTCTTATTCCTGATTCGATTTATCAACTTTATATTTTTTTAACTGCAAATTGCGATCTTCGCAGCGTTAGCGACGAAAGAGCGTCATTGCAAATTGTGAATTGTAGTTGACCAATCCCCCAAATCCTCGCTATGTTCCAGATACCTGCAATCACACATTTTGAATCCAAATTACTGTTTGGGTTGTGCAACTGGAATTGTAATAATAAGTTCTGCTCCCCCTTCAAGAGAAGAAACACACTCTAACGAACCACCATGCCGCTCGGTAATAATCTGATAGCTAATTGATAAACCTAAACCAGTACCTTTCCCTACATCTTTGGTAGTAAAAAAAGGATCAAATAACTTTTGTCTAACTTGTTCGGGAATACCAGGGCCATTATCGATGATCCGAATAACTATTTTTTGAGGATTCAGTTGTTGAGTACAAATGCGAATTTGTGGCTGGTTATGCGAGAGTTTACCTTGAATTAATGGCTCTTCTAAAGCATCGATTGCATTGGACAAAATATTCATAAATACTTGATTTAGCTGGCCAGCATAGCACTCAACTAAAGGTAAATTGTCATAATCTTTAAGAACCTGAATTTGGACATGATTGGCTCTAGTTTTCAAACGATGCTCCAAAATACTCAGTGTACTGTCAATACCCTGATGAATATCCACTGCTTTTAACTCGGCTTCATCTAGCCGCGAAAAGGTACGAAGAGAAACCACAATTTGCTGTATGCGTTCAGCACCGACTTCCATTGAAGAGAGTAATTTCAGCAAATCTTCGACTAAAAAATCTAATTCCATCTCTTGAATTGTCGTTTGAATTTCAAGAGCAGGATTGGGATAGTTGATGCGGTAAAGATAAAGTAGATTCAGTAGTTGTTGGATATATTGGTTAGCATAAGTTAAATTGCCATAGATAAAATTTACTGGATTATTGATTTCATGGGCAACTCCAGCAACTAATTGACCCAGAGACGACATTTTCTCACTTTGGATAAGTTGAGCTTGAGTACTTTGTAATTCTTTGAGAGTTTGCTCTAGTTCTATTGCTTGCTGTTTGAGTTGAGCTTCTGCTTGTTTATCTTCTGTAATGTCGTCTCGAACCACTAGTAAATATTTAGGCTGACCTTGAGAATCAAGAATCGGAGCTTTTTTAATCTGTAAAATACGGGTTTCGCCGCTTTTTTTCCGAATTATTTCTTCAGGAATCTCTAATAATGTTTTGCTATTAAGTGCTTCGTGATCTCGCTGGGTAAAAAAATCGGCCTCTTCTTTGGGAAATAGGTCGTAGTCGTTCTTCCCTAGAATTTCATCAGCACTGACACCAGCTAACTTTTCTGCGGCTTGATTACATAAGACAATTCGCAGATCAGCCGCATCTTTGACAAAAACTGCTACAGGCATGGTTTGAATCACAGAATACAGAAACTGTTGAGCAGTTTGCAGTTGTTCTTCTATCCGTTGGCGCTCATGCAGTGCAGCTTGCTGTTCGCTCTTGTGTTGCTTTAATTGAGTAGTATATTCTAGAACTGCATGGCGTAGTTCAGCATTATCTGTTGTTAGTTGCTGAAGGCATTGACGTAATCTGGTTAACTCTTGATTTAACTCTTCAATAGACATACTGATTCACTATTTTTTAGTTTTAAACATTGAGAAAACTATCCATATCTCAATGCAGTGAATTGATTTGTCTATTACCAGAGTAAAGTAACTTGAAAATGCGATAGCCATGCAGAGATTTTGTTTTGATACAGTTGCTCATATCTATGAATTTACTGGTGAAGAAGTTATCATTAGAGAATTTGGCCAAATCTACTGTCATAGAAAGAGCCTGAGATCATTTTGCCCAAATCAATATCAAATATTAACTACTAGTTACATTTAAATCCCCTGGCTTTTCATAACAGCAAGAGCTTTATATCACCGCGGTTCTGCCGTTCTGACTTTTCACGCTAAGTCCTCAAGTCCCGAAAAACCCTGAAAATGACCTTTTTCACATTCAGATCCACAGTTCTGGGCTTTTACATAATTTTGTCTTTCTGACTAGTTAGAAATACTCTTTTGATATACAAGCACCTATATCTCTGTTACCTCAATAGATAGAGCAATCCTATTTATTTATATTTAAATAGGTTGATTTTTTAACACCGCACTACTTAGATAAGTTTCTTATGTCAGGAAAAATAAACTTTTTATCTATATACCACTTTGGTAAAAGTGAGATAGTTTAATGTTTTGTACTCAGCTAGTAGAAAGATTTTAGCAAATTTGTTCCTTTTAATTTATACATAAATCCGAGAATACAAGATTAAATGCTTTAAGAGCAAGACTTACAAGGAATTTAGATATGCGTAGAATTTAGTATTACATCTAATCAGGGATCGAATTTTTAGCCATACTCATAAGAACTTTTTTTAAATAGATAGAAATAAATACAACTTGTATATACAGCTAAAGATAGAGGTTATGGCTGTAGATTGGTATTTAAGATTAATATAAATAGATTTTATAGATTACTAAAACTACGTGTATTAGAAATATTATGTTTGGTAATTGTCTAAAAAATGATGATAAATTAAGTGTAAATCAAGTAAGTGTAAATCAAGGTAAAAATGTCTCAAATGTTGAAATAGCACTTTTTATAGATCAACTTAAAAGTAATATCTGGATATTTGGTATTCCATCTTGGCTTTTCGGTATAACCGATAGAAGTATAGCTGCATTTGCTGATGGCTATTTATCTTATATAGAAATATTCCAGCTATTTACAGCTTCTTTCTTTTTTGTGAGTTGGCTATATCTCAAGCCTAACGAAAGCTTTAACAGTAATGATTTAGGTGCCAGCCAATATCAAGAATATCTCGCTCGTACTCAAGCTAATAAGCTTCAAGTAAAAAAGCTCCACATGATTAGCCAGGAGTATATTTTACCGTTTCCTTATCTTTGCCAAATTTATCATCTATTGAACTTAAAGCATTTAGAAACAGTTCATAATTTTAGCCTTAATAACCTGAAAATTTTCCAAATTAGCCACTTTCAGCCCACTAACACTGGTGGAATAATCAAATTCCAAACAATATTAGACTCGCCAGCTAATCCGTTGAGAATTTGGCGGCAACCGATTGTGGAGGTAGATTTAATATTACATACTCCATATACTGTTGAATTGAGTATTCCCGTTTACAATAACAAAAGGATAATTGTTTTATTTAATGCTTTTCCGTTAAATGACTCAGAACATCAGTTCTTTATAGATATATATAGTGACCTAGAGTGGCCAAAACCATTATTACAAATAATATTGCATTTTGCTTCTTGTTTGACACTATTTGAAGATTTACCCTATTTAAGAGCTTTAGCGGATAAAAATATAGGGCGTTTATTCAAATTAAGCAGAGCTTCAAATCACGAGACTGCATTGCTATTTAAAAGGTTCGTTGAACTATATGCTTCGAGTGGAGAAGCAACTAAATTACTTAAGGGGAGGGAAGAGAATTAGGAGTTAGAGACGCGATTAATCGCGTCTGTACAGGAGTTAGTAATTCATAACTCCTCACTCACTTTGTTGAGTTAGGCGCGTGCTAGTAAAGGGGCAGCAGCTAGTAGTGTTTTGGTATAAGGGTGCTGAGGATTGGCAAAAATAGTTTTTGTCAGACCGAGTTCGACAATTTTGCCACCATTCATCACGGCAATACGATCGCACAAAAATCTAGCTAACCAGAGATCGTGAGTGATGAACAGATAAGTTAACTCAAATTCTTCTTTTAATTGCAACATCAAATCTAGCACTTGCGACTGCACACTAGCGTCTAACATACTCACAGGTTCATCGCAAATCAAAAGTTTAGGGTGAGTAATCAAAGCACGAGCGATCGCAACTCTTTGCTGTTGCCCTCCAGATAAATCTGATGGATAACGCTCATAATATACTTCTGAGGGTGTTAACCCAACTTTCTCTAGCATCCACAAAACCTGTTCTTTTGCCTTAACAGGAGCGGCTAAATTGTGGATAAATAAAGGATCGGCGATACTTTGTCCCACAGTCATCGCTGGATTGAGACAAGCATGGGGATCTTGAAAAACCATTTGGATTTGTCGCCGTGAGGAGCGAATTTCTTGAGGTGACAGTGTAGTTAAATCTTGTCCTAAAAATTTAACTTTGCCACTGGTGGGACGAATTAGTTGCAGGATTGTTCGTGATAGTGTGCTTTTACCGCAACCTGATTCACCGACTAAGCCGAGAATTTCTCCTGGATAAATATCCAGGTTGATACCATCTACTGCTTTAATTGTCTGCGCTTGTGTGTTAAACAGTCGTTCGATAAAGTTAGGTTCTATGGTGTAGTATTGCTTGAGTTCTGTAATACTCAAAATTGGAGATTGCTTATTAATAATCGGTAATTGCTTTTCTGAGTCGTTGGCAATTATCAATTCTCCATCATCATTTACTGCTTGAATGTGTAAAGCTGCTTTTAAGAGCGATCGCGTGTATTCATGTTGAGGTTGTCTAAAGACGGTTTCTGTAGAACCCATTTCGACCATTTTGCCCTGGTACATCACACCAATGCGATCGCAATACTCAGCCACCATTGCTAAATCGTGAGAAATCAGCAACAATCCCATGTTTTCTTCACCGCACAGGCGAGTTAATTCTTGCAATATCTGCGCGGAGACGGTGACATCTAAACTAGTGGTGGGTTCATCGGCAACAATTAACTTGGGGTTGAGGAGTAAAGCTAAAGCGATCGCAACCCGTTGGCGCATTCCACCGCTAAATTCGTGGGGATACTGATTCCAGCGACTAGCGGGGATATTCACCTTCGCCAAAGTAGCAAGTGCTTTTTCTTTGGCTTCCCGCGTTGATAATTCTGGTGAGTGCGCCTGAAGGGTTTCGATACAATGCTTACCAATCGTCATCAACGGATCGAGGCGTGTCATGGGATCTTGAAAAATTAAGGCGATCGCCTCTCCTCGAAATTTCCGCAACTGGTTAGGCATCAAGTCAAGCACCGACTGTCCTTGAAATGTCACTTTTCCCTCAACGCAACTAGAGGCTGGTAGTAAACGCATTACTGCCCGCCCGATAGTTGACTTACCACAACCTGACTCTCCTACCAATCCCATTCTTTCACCTGGTTGCAAGGTGAAAGATACATCATCAACCGCCCAGCTTGCCTCTTCTCCACTCCGTTGAGGATAGGCAACTCGCAGATTTTCGATACAGAATAAGGCTTCACTCATAATTTAGTTATCAGCCCTGGGCTACCAGCTTTTATAATTTCAAATTTAAGATAGTCTATCAGATTATTATTAAACCTCCGTTGTGCGAATATCTTTATTCTCTTAGCTTACTGATTTATACCGCTTGTCTCAAGTTTTATCAGTTAATGTTAGGAGACAAGCAAGTATTTTTACTATTAAGCTAATTAATGTTCATGATCTTGATGATGATCGTTTATGCCTTGCTCAGTTTCTAGTAGCCGTGAAATCAGCACGTCTGGTTTTCTACTAATAACAGACCTAACTTTATCAATAGCAACTACTTCACTTATTTTTACAACCATTTCCCAGAGAGTATCCTCTTCTGTATCTTTGTTGTAAGTTCTATGTTTAAACCACAACAAATCATCCCAAACTCCAATAATTGTGGCGAAATACCACTTCTCTCGTACTAATATCCAAATTTCTTGTTCTAAGTAAGTCTGTAGAAGAGATTTCACAATGACTAAGATAAAGAGAAAGATTGTGCTACATATTAAGTAAGTATTAACAGGTAAGACAACAGTTAAAATACTGATATATTTTAGTGTAAATTAAATTTATATATTTAACGATTAGCAAGCATAAAACCTAGAATAACTATGTTTCAGGCAATATCTCAGTTGATATTGTCTAAATTTGACCAACAATACCTGTATAAAATACAATTTCATGATTTAGTATTAGCTGTTACAGACAAGAAGTATATAATACAGCACTATCACTGAGGTATATCGAGACTATTGCCCAAGTAGTATTATTCCCAAGAGTGCGACCCAATCTAACATAACTGTTTCCTATTTAGAACCTTGGATGATATAAAACTCATATTTGATTTTTGAAAAAACTCCGTACAACTCAAAAAGCCTTCTTTCCTATTGCCTCTTACCTACCCACGCAAGTAAGTATAGCTACACCACGCTGCGCGAATAAAAATTAAAGTATATTCCTATATCAGCTAGTTCCAGATATTTAATAAGGTAGTTTAACTGATTAATTCACCCATTTGCGGGAGGTAATTCACAAGCCAATAAGTGTAGCTTGCTTATAGTAAGACCAACAGAAGATGGTTTGAAGCAGCAGTTACACAACAGATGTATCAATCATGGTAAACCTAATATTAACCACATGTATAAAAAGCCAACTCTTGCTGATTTCAGCAGCTTTTTTGCTGGCTGTGCAAACTTCTGCCAATGCCGAACAACCCCTTCCTAGTTTGACTCCTGCACAAGCTCAAAGTTTGTCCCGTGACTTAGTTCCATATAATTCTCAAGACTTTTTTAGACAAGGAAAAGATTCGATTGAGAGAGAAATTCAAATTCTTAGGCAAAGGCAGCTGCGCTCAATTAAACCTGTTCTAAAGATTGAGTCAGTACAGCAGATTAAAAGACCACCTACGCAGCAAAAACCCTAATATAGCAGTCAGCTTTGATTTCTATTTGCACGGTGTGGATAGGCAAGAGGCAATAGGCAACAGAAAAAAAGCTTCTTTGAGTTCTACCTAGCTTCGTAAAAATCAAATCTGAGTTCTGTATGTTATCTAAGTCGGAAGTATTGTGATTTTATGATACTGATACCTTAGATAGCTTTGAGCTATAGCACATAAATCGCACTTTCAGGCATCACAATAACAAGGCTCTGCTTTCCATAAACAGAGTTTTTGTGTTTTAAATAACCTTTGTAACAAAAAGGTACAATTTTAATCGTCTAGCAAACTCATCAATGCTTGAACTTCAACGTCTTGCGGCTCTGATAATTGACACTGCAACTTTAATAACTGACTCTGTAGTGCTTCTACTACATGGATCATATTAGATTCTTGGGCAATTCTTAACTGATTTTCTTTAATTTGGATTTGTTGAAGCAAGTCGTTTTCAACGTGAATTGAGTTGTAATGTTGAGCAATCATAGGTTTACATTTTTTATCAATATCTAGAGGGGGATTGAAGAAGAATTCAGAAGTCAAGGCGGAGACGTTTAGCCTATTCTGGCTCCTGACTTATGACTCTTATTGCGACTAAATTTATTACCAATGCATTATTCCACACTTTTATCATTTTTTAAATGTCTGGTAAATTAATTTTCATTACTCATAGTGTTTATTGGTATGGCAGACTTAATACACCATGTCCATTTTTTTAGGGGCTTTTACAAAAATGTAAATCATGATATAAGATTGGTTGACTTAAGGTGAATTTTAGATGACACACATAAGATTTACCCATTGGTAACAGAAAAGCTAGGCACAGAAAACACCGAGAAATAAGAGTTTGAGATATTTTTTGCGTAGATTATCACAGATAAACTTATCTGTTACTTCATCGAGTATTGTAGAGAATTTTCAACTATTGTTTTGTGAATGGCATGAACTTAAAACTTATAAAGAGAAAAGTTTTTACACTGGTAAAAATTATATCTACGCTTCTTATATCCAGCGCAATTGGATTAGAATCATGGAATATTTATGCATTAATAACTAATAGTAATATTCCCAGCAGCTTTAATCCAATTTTTTGGATTGAGCGTTTTGCCATGACGTGCCATTTTATAGAAGCTATTATAGCAGCTTTTTATGCACCTTCAAGAAAAAAGATGCCAATACAATATGCCACTTATACTTTTTTTGTAGGCACCATTGGGTTGTTAGAACTGTTTGATCGAGATGATGCTTCTACATCTTCTACATCCTGAAGGTGTGAGGTTTTTGGATTAGGTAGGTTGGTAGGTGCGATGTCAATACTTCTCGGTTAAAGGTTAAAGGGGAAGGGGCAAAGGGAAAGAAAAAACCTTTAACCCTTCCCCTTTAACCTTTTCCCAAAACCTGATTCTGAATTAAAAATGCTTAACCGAGAAGTATTGGGTGCGATGTCTACGACGGGCTACACCTACGCACCAGATGTAAGATTATTAAATCCCTGCTACTGACTTTTGCTCAGTAGCGGGGATTTGCCAATACAGGTGGCTGGTGAACCTGACGGACAGAAGAAGGTATAGTTTGTATAGTGAGTGAGATTTTTGCTGCAATTTTAGTTTGATACTAAGGAATTAAAAAATGTCTGCTGATACTCAGATAGTTGCTTATCTTGAAGAAAGTGAATTTGATGTTGTTTTAAATGGAAGTGAAGAGAAAGTTGTTGTTGTTGATTTTACTGCTACTTGGTGTGGCCCCTGTCGGCTGGTCAGTCCTTTGATGGAGCAACTTGCTGAAGAATACAAAGGCCGTGCCAAAGTTGTTAAGGTAGACGTTGATAGGAATAAGCCGATTTTCAAAAAATTCGGTCTTCGCAGTATTCCAGCAGTTTTAATTTTCAAAGATGGCATTTTAGCAGAAACCATTGTGGGAGTTTCTCCTTACGAGCAGTTTAGCGAAGCTGTTCAGAAGCTTCTTGAGGTTGTTTAAATCTTAATTCGTAATTAACAAGGCTTTTTACTGGATATCTAATAACGGCATTGACGTTTCAGGTGGTGTTTAAATTTCCCGAAGTTTTGAGTATCGGCCTTATCACCACTTGAAGCATAATTATGAATTGTACATTTTTAAAGCTTCCCTTTTCGCCTATAATGTGATTGCAGTAAACCACTAGAATATTGTTTTGAGTTAATCAGTTCCAATTTTTCTTCAGGGGTAGGTGGTGGGAAAAGGTATATACCGCTACCTAAGATAGTTGGAATAGTTGAAATAATATATTCATCAATCAAGCTGTGCTGAAGAAATGAATTGATTAATGCTCCGCCACCAACTAGCCAGATATTTTTAAAACCTTGAGCCTCTATATTTGCCAAGGCGTTTTTGACTGTATCAGAAACAAATACAACGTCCTCGCGGTCAGATTGGAGATGGCGTTTGGTGAAAACAAATGATTTCTTCCCCGGATAAGGCCATTCATCAAAACCCAGCCCTACTTCATAAGTATTGCTGCCCAAAACAATAGCATCAATGGATTTGTAGAAAGCACCATAACCGTAGTCTTCTCCCTCTATATCAAGGATTGATAGCCAATCAATTCCGCCATCGTTGCGAGCAATATAACCATCCAAACTAGCTGCAATATAGAGTGTAACTTTCGTCATTTGCCTCTCCAAAATTTCACTGCTAATTAAAGTCTTAATCGCAAATTGGTAAATCTCTGATTGTATCACAAAAAACTTTTGCAAGAGTTCTAAAGCACGAGCAACTTATACTTTGATAAAGATGGATTGGAAGGAATGCAAGTCCTGCCTTCTTTGCTTTGCCTTATTTTTGGTCTAAAGTTTGAATTGTCAGCATTTGAGGGGGCGTAGCATCTGGTGGGTAGAGAAAATCTACTTTTACCATTCGCAGCTGACCTGGAGACATTTTTAATTGAGCAAGCGGTTCTCCCATCTGTCCCCGTTGTTGAACTAAATGCCAATATTGGGTTCTGGGTAAGCCATTATCGTCATTGTAGCGAATACGAACTGTGCCTCGAAAAAAGACGGATGGTTGGGGTGGTGAAAAAAAGCGAAGCCCAGGTTTACTTAAGTCGTCTTCTTTAATAGGTGTTTGAAAAAGCACATTTACAGTTTGTGGTTTGGCGGTATTGTTGATTAATGGTAGCGAGATGTTATATTCAATACCGTAGTTGCCGTGAGCCTCGTAAGCAGTACCAGGATAACGCACCGCAAGTTTGGCAGTTTGGTTTTGTCCAGTACCCATTTTGCCTGCTAAAAGGGTACTTAAACCGTATGAAAAAGCTTGTCCTGAAGCAGGAATTGTCAGGTATGAACTATTGGAGTCGGTAACTTGTGCTTGCCAACGAGAGCCGACAGCTACCGCCGCTACCCGACCGTAAATTTCTGCTGTCGCTGTCAGATTATTTGGAGGACTAGGGGCAGGTTCACGCGGCCCCGCAAAATCACCATTTTCTAACAAGTTTTCCCATTCTTTTAAAGTGGGCGCTCGTTCAGTAGCATCTGGATTGGGTTTGGCAAACATAGCTAGGTTCGCCATATAAACTGGACTATCACTGTACAAACGCAACAAAGTAGAACGTCCATTTAATGGCGGTTTTAAAGGACGCACTGGAATTGGATGATTCATTAACATCCGGCTTTGTTTTGGTGGAATTACCAACTGGGCTGGCCATCCTGACTGCCGTTTTCCTCGTAGCACATCATTCATGACGCGATCGCCAGGTCCAGCATAAATTTTTCCCGAATTATTTGACTGTATGGGGGGAAGTTTGAGAAAAGGTGCATCAGGTTGACTAACATAACTGGCTGCTTGCAATATGTTTATAGTTGCAGGGCGATCGCTTGGATTGTAAACAATTACCCCCAAATAAAGAGTCTGCAAATCATTTGGAGTCTCAATGGCTCGAGCAATATGATGAGAAAACAAATCAAAGCGTCCCTTCCATAGAAAGTTCAGGTGTGCGCTTGGCACTTTTTTGCCTTGAGGAGGAAATGTAGACAGGAGAATACCTTCACTCTGAACTACTTCTGGGTTATTACTGTTAAATACTGGTATTGCATCAAGATGCCCAGGTAAAGGTCTTGTTTGTTGCGGAATTAAGATTTCCTGGGGTTCAGATGCTGGAGAAGGTGCTGCTTGAGCCAAAAGCAAATAGGAAATAAAATTAAGCATTTATTCGAAAAGCAATTTATCAGTGAAGTTAAGAATACAGCATACTTGTACTAATTCTGTATGATTTGCGCTTTATTCACTTATGCCGTATAGGTGAAAATTTTTATGTTGATATTCACTTAAATCCAATACCCGTGAATGAAATTCTCAAGTTGTCTTTAAGGAAAGAATTTCTAATTTTTCTTGAATGTTACCCGGAGGATAATTTGTCCGGGTCTGGAGGCTCTCAAAAGGATTGCTTTTAACTTTCCTGTTGGGGATAACCATTTTTCTCGCGTTTGAGGCTTTCTTCTAAGGCTTGAATTTGTTCACGACGAGCTTCCAATTCTAAGGAACGCCTCGCTAAATCTTGGTTTTGCAACGTCAAGGATTGTCGCCAATGTTCTGCTCGCTCGGCTTCGTGCTGCAAAAACTCTGGGGTAATGCCGATAGTGAGGTAGTTTTGTACCAAATGGAGTACCCAGTTGGTAGCGTCTTCTATTCTTTCAATGTCGCCTGTTGAGGAAAGTTCTACTAAAACAAGCAAGTTTTCACTCATGTTCTTTCCCTTTCCTAGCAGAATGAAAGCCTCTTCTGGAATTATCGCCCACAAGTTATCAGCTTCTTGACGCGCCAACAAGCGTAACTGGTGCTGGTCTAAAAAATCGTTTTTACGCACCTGGGCTAGATATAGCATGAGGGTCGCTTCGCTCCAATTAAAAATTAAAAATTAAAAAAATTCAATAAAATAATAAGTCCCAGAATTGATATTTGGATCTTGTTAATTGGTAATGGGTAATTGGAATTATTAACACTCCCATTACCCATTACAGTTATCCTAGGCCACGCAGGCTATGCCTACATTAACCCCTTAAGGCGATGCCTACGGCAACGCCTTAAGGCGTACGCGCAAAATCTCAGCTTGTTTTTGTGCTTCTGCTAAGGCATCCCGCGCTCCCTGTACCACGTCGGCTCTGGCTCTATCCACAAAACTAGGATTGTTTAATCTGGTACTGAGGGATTGAACTTCGGCTTCAGCTTTACTTAGGCTTTTCTCTAGTTTGGCACGCACAGCTTCAATATCTACTACCCCATTAAGAGGAATTAGCACTTGTATTGTACCAATTACACCAGCGATCGCATTTTCTGGTTCTTGTGGTTGCTCTAATTCTGTCTGCGGGAAAAATCGGCTCCATAACCTAAGTCTCGCTTGAGCAGTTAGCAAATTTTGGCTAACAAACCACGCTGTGTAACTAAAACCAACTAATTCAAAGAAAGTTCCGACGATGGGAATGTCATCAATGGCATTTCCCGCAGCTAAACCCAATCGACCAAAGACAATGGCCACAAGAGTTAAGCCAATTATCTTCAAACCCCTCTGAGGTTTATTAGCAGTAACAGTTTGGCTTTTTTCTTTGTCAGTAATGGTTAAAATCTCAACTTTCGCCAAATCTTTAATATAAGACTGTCCAGCAGTGAGAATTTCCCGCTCCTTTTCACTTTCAGTTTGCAAATTCGCTGTCACTTTTACCCCTGGCTTAATATCCGCTTCTGCGCGCAAATTCCGAATTGTGCGGATAGTAGCAATCAGTAATTCAAACTGTTCTTCTAAAGCTGGATCAATTAGGTTTGCATCTACCTGGGGATATATTTGCAATGGTAAAGTTTGCGGGGAATCTGCTGGTTGTTGGGTGAGAGTTTGCCAAATTTCTTCGGTAATATGAGGCATCAAAGGATGAAGCAGTTTTAAAATTCCTTCCAATATGTAGCCGAGGGTTTGCTGTGCTACTCGCCGCGATACTGGATCGGCATCTGCTTGTAATCTGGATTTCACCAGTTCAATATACTGATCGCAGAAATCACCCCAAATAAACTCATAGAGTCCTTTTGCTGCTTCCCCTAAACCGTAATTATCGATGTAATTGGTGGTTTGTTTGATAACTTGATGATACCGCGATATAATCCAGCGATCGCTCAATTCTGTAGCGACTGGATTCCCCAGTTGTTGCGGCGTTTGTCCATCCAAATTCATCATCACAAACCGGGCAGCATTCCACAACTTATTTGCAAAGTTGCGGGATGCCTCAACTGATGCCGATTCATCCTTTTTGCGATCGTATTCCAAGCGGATATCTTGACCCGCGCCAGCCACTTCTCTAATTAGGGTATAGCGCAGGGCATCAGTACCATATTTGTCAATTAATAACAATGGGTCAATACCATTACCTTTGGTCTTTGACATCTTCTGACCTTTTTCATCCAGCACCAAGCCGTGGATGTAAACCGTTTGGAAAGGCATTTGACCAGTAAAATGCCCAGCCATCATTGTCATTCTGGCTACCCAGAAAAAGATGATGTCAAAGCCTGTCACCAAAGTGGTAGTCGGGTAGTAAGTCGCCAAATCCTGAGTTTGTTCCGGCCAGCCTAAAGTCGAAAATGGCCAAAGTCCAGAAGAAAACCAAGTATCTAGCACATCTGGGTCTTGTTCTAGCTTGACATTTTCACCAAATTGTGATTTTGCTTTTTCCCAAGCTTCAGTTTCCGATTTCGCTACTACAAAGGGCGTGTTATCGGTAATTTGCCCATCAGTTTCACTGACAGCGTACCAAGCCGGAATTTGGTGTCCCCACCATAATTGGCGAGAAATACACCAATCTTTGAGTTTTACTAGCCAATCACGATAGACCTTAGTCCAGCGTTGGGGGACAAACTCTGGGGAAGTTTGCTGGTCGAGGAATTCGAGAGTGTTGTCAGCTAGGGGGCGAATTTTGACGAACCACTGAGTCGAGAGTAGGGGTTCAATGGGTACTTTACCGCGATCGCTGTAGGGAACGGTATGCTTATAATCTTCTATCTTCACCAAAAAGCCATCTGCTTCTAGGCGAGAAACCACATTTTTTCTAGCAACAAAGCGGTCTTGTCCTTGAAACTCCCCAGCATTGGCGTTGAGAGTGCCGTCTTTATTCATAATGTTGATTAACGGCAGATTGTGACGCTTACCCATGTCAAAATCGTTCGGGTCATGGGCGGGAGTCACCTTTACGCAGCCTGTGCCGAAGGTAGGATCAACAAATTCATCGCCAATGATGGGAATTTCTCGTTGTAGAATTGGCAGAGTTAAAGTTTTGCCAATGAGATGTTTGTAGCGATCGTCATTGGGATTAACTGCTACTGCCGTATCACCCAGCATCGTTTCTGGTCGAGTTGTCGCCACCTCTACAAAACCAGAACCATCGGTGAGAGGATAGCGGAAGTGCCAGAGATTTCCATTCACCTCTTGATTTTCTACTTCCACATCAGACACAGCCGACTGAGAAGCTGGACACCAGTTAACTAAATATTCACCACGATAAATTAAGCCTTCCTCGTAGAGGCGATTAAACGCCTCGACAACAGCTTTGGATAAACCCTCATCCAGGGTAAACCTTTCCCGTGACCAGTCCACCGAGACACCCAAGCGTCGTAGCTGATTCAGAATCGTTCCCTCAGACTCCGCTTTCCATTGCCAAGCGCGTTCTAGGAATTTTTCGCGCCCCAATTCGTAGCGAGTCTTACCCTCTGTCTTGAGTTGCTTTTCCAGCATACTATGCACAGCGATACTGGCGTGGTCAGTTCCGGGTAGCCATAGGGTATTGCGTCCCTGCATCCGGTGGTAGCGCACGAGGGTATCAATCAACGCACTTTCAAAGGCGTGACCCATGTGTAAGCTGCCGGTGACATTGGGGGGGGGAATGACGATGCAGTAGGGTTCGCCGCCTTTGTTGTGGTCAGCTTTGTAGACTTGGTTGTCTTCCCAGAATTTTTGCCACTTGGCTTCAGTGGAAAAGGGGTCGTAGAGACTGGGGAGATTGGGAATGGTTGCGGTCATGCGGGAAAACTAAGGAAGGACTCTAATAAATTTTGCCACAGGGTTGGAGAGGGATTGATGGAAACGAACCGCAAAGGACGCAAAGGACACAAAGGAAGAGGAGGAAGGTAAGATGAGGCAACCAAGTGTTCAGTTAGAAAATCTAGCTTATAGGGTGATTGGAGCGGCGATTGAGGTACATCAGGTATTAGGAGCGGGGTTTTTAGAGGAGGTTTATCACAAGGCGTTGAGAGAAGAATTTCTGATTCGCGGAATACCTTATGAGTTTGAGCATCCAGTAAAAGTACACTACAAAGGTCGTTCAGTAGGCGAGGGCAAATTAGATTTTTTGGTTGGAGGCTCTCTAATTATTGAATTGAAAGCTGTCCAAAACTTAATCCCCATTCATGAAGCCCAAGTCCTCTCCTACCTTAAAATGACTCATTATCCTCTAGCCCTTCTCATCAACTTTAACGTTCCTCTCCTCAAAGACGGCATCAAACGCATCATACTCTCTTCTTAATTTTCTTTATCTTCTTTGCACTCTTTGCGTCCTTCGCGGTTCGTCCCCTAAACCCATGAAACACCAAACAACCTCCCCTTGGAAATTCATCCCTACCCTCTATTTCACCTCCGGCATCCCTTACATTATCATCAACACAGTTTCTGTAATCTTTTACAAAAAACTCGGAATCGATAACGCCCAAATCGCCCTTTGGACAAGCTTCCTCTATCTACCTTGGGTCATCAAAATGTTTTGGGGCCCAATTGTTGATACTTACTCTACCAAACGTAAATGGATACTTTATACTCAATTTGCCATGTTCTGCTGCTTGGGTTTGATAGCCTTCTCCTTACAACTGCCAAATTTCTTTTTCATCTCCCTCACAACATTAACAATAGGAGCATTTATTTCTGCAACTTATGACATTGCCACAGATGGTTTCTACCTCCTCGCTTTATCTCCAGAACAACAAGCCTTCTTTGTCGGCATTCGCTCACTATTTTATAGAATGGCTGTTATCTTCGGTTCTGGAATATTAGTAGTCTTAGCGGGTCAGCTTGAAGTATCTCTCAACAACATTCCTTTAAGCTGGACTATTGCTATTGGGTTCTCAGCTTTAATTTTAGCAATCCTATTTATTTCCCATCGCCTAATTTTACCATTACCGGAATCAGATAACCAACGGCAAATACAAGTTAGAGAAAAGATCCCTTTTTGGTCAATTATTAGCTCATATTTTGCTCAAGATAAAATTATCAGTATTTTAGCCTTTATCTTGCTCTACAGATTTGGCGAAGCGATGCTTGTCAAGATAGCCTCTTTGTTTTTATTGGATAAATCAGAAGTAGGTGGCTTAGGGCTATCAACGTCAGATGTCGGGCTAGTATATGGTACTTTTGGGGTAATATCACTGATTTGTGGAGGAATTTTAGGAGGCTTGCTAATTTCAAAATATGGATTAAAAAAGTGTCTCTTTCCTATGGCTTTGGCATTAAACTTGCCTGATATATTTTATGTATATATGGCTTATGCTAAACCTTCGTTAAAATTAATATATCCTTTGGTTTCATTAGAGCAATTTGGCTATGGTTTTGGATTTACGGCTTTTAGTGTTTATCTAATGTATATTTCCCAAGGTGAATATAAAACTTCTCATTTTGCCATATCCACTGGCATTATGGCTTTAGGAATGATGCTACCTGGATTAGTTAGCGGTTATCTTCAAAAATCTTTTGGCTATCCATTATTTTTTGTCTTGGTCTGTTTGTTTACTATTCCTGGGATGATTGCTATCTTTTTTATTCCTTTGAAGGAAGAATTGAAGCGTCAAAATCAGCAATCCTAAATGAGTTATGAAAAATAGAATTTTAATCGAACCACAGAGGCACAGAGAACACGGAGAGATAAGAAATGGGGATTTTACAAGATGATTTAGGACTGCTATATGACTTATGTTTTGGGGGTAGATGGCGGTGGTAGCAAGACTGTTTGTGTCTTGATGGATGATTTGCGTCAAGTGCTAGGTTACGGTGAAGCAGGTCCATCTAATTATCAAAGTATAGGTCTAGAAGCAACTTTACAATCTATTCAATCTGCAATTAAAAATGCGGTTGAGGCAGCAATAATTACAAATTCTGTGAATATTGATGCGATATGTTTAGGTTTAGCAGGTGTAGGTCGTGCAACAGATATCGAAGTAGTGAAAGGTTTAGTTAAAGAGTTACTGAATAATAAATTGCCTATTACTTGGGCATTACAGCCAACTAATATTGTAATTTGTAATGATGCTTTAATTGCTTTAGTTGGTGGAATTGGTCAGCCTGTAGGAATTGTAGTTGCAGCAGGTACTGGTTCGATAGTTTTTGGTCGAAATCATGAAGGACATACTAAGCGAGTCGGCGGCTGGGGGTATATTTTAGGAGATGAAGGTAGCGCCTATAAAATTGCGATCGCAGGCATGAATGCAGCATTAAAATCTTATGATGGACGGGAAAGCTCAACGAGTTTGGTAGAGGGTTTCAAACAGCATCTTGATTTGGAAAGTATAGAAGATTTAATAGATGTAGTATATCGGCGAGAATGGGGAGTTAAACAGATTGCGGCTTTAGCACCAGTTGTAGATTTGGCAGCAGCTTCAGGTGATATTGTAGCGAATATCATAATTGATGATGCTGTAAAAGAGTTAGTGAAAGCTACATCTACAGTAATTGATGCAATTTTTAGTGCTGACTCAATTTTAGAAGTAGTCACAACAGGAAGTGTGTGGCGCGGTAGATGCAAGATCCATGAAAGATTTGCAGCGTCTCTTGTTAAGAAGTTTCCTAATGTAAACGTGATTTTTCCGAGGTACGAACCTGCTTATGGTGCTGGGTTATTAGCTTTGCAGACAACTCAAATTTGATGCGAAGAAAGCAATAATAGAAGTTTTCAGTTTGCAAATATGCGTCCCAAAAAAGTTATTATTTCAGACCAAGCTGCGGTGGTAGCACTAGAATCATAACGATAACCGTCGTCGCGCATGAATGTATGTTCTGCTTCATACAAGAAAACTTGGTGAGGTATGTTAGCATTCTCAATTGCTTTGATTATGGTTTGGCGATCGCTATCTGGTATATGAGGGTCAAGAGTACCAAACACCATTAGCATCTCGCCTTTGATTTCACTTACTCTCTGGATTGTATCGGCTACCTCTTTACCCAGTTTACCACTGGGAATACCAGTAGGGTAACAGCAAACGGCAGCCCGAATTTCGCTTTGAAATGCTGCGCGGAATGCTAAATGTCCACCAATACAAAAGCCTAAAGTGCCTATTTGATTTGGAGAAACTGCACTCTCTCCTTTTAGAAATTCAATCACAGCAAGGCAATCGGCATCATAATCAGCTACGGAGGTTCGACGCGCATCGTCATTTCCCCGCATCCTTCCTAGATCATCCGGCTCTATTACTAAACCAACTGGCTCTATTCGATGAAAAATTTCTGGTGCTGCTACTACATAGCCATATCCTGCTAAGTAGTTAGCTAGACGAATCATTGGATCGCCTAGCTGATAAATATCACTGTAGAAGACAATACCAGGGTATTTTCCTGCTGCTTTAGGAGCCGCAACATAAACACGCATTAAACTGCCATCGACTCTTAACTCAATGTTGCGCTTAGTAATTTGCACTTTTTTGTCTCCGTGTATATCAATATGGCATCTAGCGATCGCCTTATCGCAATAATCTGCTTAGAGATGCGTTATCGCTGCGAGGCCAGTGCCATTTTGCATCTCTAATATTGAACTGCTTGTAGTATTCTTCTACATTTTTCAAAATTTACAGAACGAAATTACATTAATTTATTGATAATAAAAAATATTCTATCTCCGGTATGCACATCTGTGTGTCCATATAAATGTACTTTTTAAGACTTAAGTATTTCCAGTAAATCAACTTACCACAGAGGCGATCGCAGATGATGACTATTGGGAAATTACTAAATAAACAAGGACAGCAAGGAAATCATCAAAATCCAGAGGTTAGCTATTTCTGGCCAATTTCCAACTTCAACTCTTGTAGAAATTCAGTGCTAATGGGTGATGTTGCCAGAATTGGATGTTTAATACCTCCCCAAATACTTCCAGTGCGGATACGATGGGAAACTAATATTTCAGGAATTTGACTAGAGATTAAGACGTTTGCTGGTGCAAGTTGACCGATGGCTCTAGCTCTCTTGTAATGATATGATTCTGATAAAGCTAGATCCAATTGTTCGGCAATAATTTCTGGGCTTTCTTCTGCTGAATCTAGTAATAAAATATAGTGTGGAGGATCGGCAGTGGGCATCAAACTTTTAAAATTAGTTTCTTGCAAGTTCAACATAGTCAGAGCATTATTTACAAAGGTTTCTTGCAACTTTTCGCCCACCAAATCACTAACAGCTTGATGTCGTCCGAGAAACTCTAAACAGGGAGTGTGGCGATAGTAATGAGTTACCCGGATGCGATCGCCAATTCGATAACGATACAAACCTCCTTTCTGGGATAAAATAATCGTGTATTCCTTGCCAATCTCGAGTTCGTGTAAACCATGCAAGGAACCAGTCTCATCCTCGAACTCGAAAAAAACTTCATCGAGAACCGGCACATATCCCCCAGCTACAATCAAGGGAATCGTTATTGGGGCTTCCGTTGCTAGTAGTCCTTTACCTTGAATTAATACACCTGGAAATTGCAATCTTAATCCCTGAGCTTGATCTGCTGCATTGGCACTATCCCAGCAGGAAATCAGCTTCAAATGTGGCCAGAGTTGCATCCAGGGAATATTACTTTCGCTAAGGAGTTGCAAGCGATGATGTGAAATACGGTTGTGTAATTCTTCTCGCAATAAATCCTGATTTTTTTGAATATATTTTAAATGTACTTGTAGAAAACTAGGACTCCAAATAGAGATAATTTCTAGTTTTTTAGCCTCTAATAATGCTAAAGCCAGTTGATGCTTAAATAAGTTCGCGTCATGCAGCCGATTAAGTTTATTTGGCATGACCAACCAAGGACGCAAAAACCAACGCAACCAGCCATCTAAGTAATCTAAATCATCCTGTAAAGTTTGGCTATCAGCTACATTTAATTGCGGCGAGATACAAGCATAAAGCTTGCCTGCGGAAAATTTTGGGCCATGTACAATCAAATCATGCGCCCATACGCAGAACATCTGATTAAACGATCGCCGCAAAGATTGAGTATAAGGAATCCATTTTATTGCCCCGCTACTACCAGAGGTTTTTTCATAGAACAAAATGGGTTCTGATGTGAGGGAAATTTGCTGCTGTTTTTGATTTAAGTAGGGTTCGAGTGCATCATAATCTACAATTGGCACACGCTGCCAATCATCTACAGAATGAATCCCCAAAGTTTTACCATACTCACTCTTGATTAAGCGATCGCAAATTTCCCTCTGTACAGATGTCTGCATTAACTCTGGGTTATCCAAAGCTTGATGAAATCGCCTCGCAGTTGACGCAAGGATTTGCCCAAAAAGCTGAATAATCGGACGCATTATTGCACCTTTTGATTAGGATAAAGGTTACTGACTGCTGGTACATAAGAACCATCAGCAATGACTACACCAGCAGCAAGATTAGATCCGGCTCCCACAAAAACATTGCTGCCAATCTTGACTTTTTTGACATACAACATTAAATTTTGCTTGCGGGGTTTAATGATGTGAGAATAGATACCAACACCATGCCCGATAACGACGCGATCGCCAATTTCTAATAAACTGCGATCGGCAATCTCCAATCTTGTTGTCCAGTATACATCTCGCCCCACTTTAGCACCCCACAATCGCAACCAACAAGAAAACACCCCCGGAATCAATCGCAGCACTGCTTCCAACACCGGAATTGCAATATAAATTACCTGGATTTGATGACTACCCCACCAGGGACTATATTCTTTACCTTGTAGATAACTAATCCCCTCCCGCACAGGATAAACCCATTCATGTAAGCGGTAAACTAGCACTGGTAGCCCATAAATAGAAAGGAACACCGCCAGAATGCTGAAAATATTGGGTGAATAAGCGAGGTAGACTATTGCTGCCCCAGTTAGCAATAATATAAAGGTGGGAAAAAACGAAAGAATTTTACTTAGAACTGTCATTAAAATGGGAATAAAAGTTTTTGAAACAAGTTTAATGAGCTGGGAATTCCGATTATAGATGGCAAGTTTTTGCTTTCATAATATGTTCCATGTAATTTATCCCAAATTTTCAGATTAGCCCCATAGTTATAATTGGGGACTTCGCGGCAATGATGCCAAGCATGATCCTGTGGCAAGATTAGCCAAGAAGATAAAAATTGATAGAGTTTGGTATTTGGAGAAATTATCAAGTCGCTATGTCGCCATAAATCTAAGGCAGAAGTTAGACTTACTCCAAGTAAATAACCTGTAGGATCAGCTAATAGATACAAAAATAAAGTGTGTATCCATAAATAAACAATTAATAAACTTGTCCAAACTGTGTTGCGAGAAGTTCCTAATACATCCATCTGAGTAATGGTATGATGGACTTTATGAACATTCCACAACAATTTAGTATGTAATAAACGATGATTCCAATAATATAAATAATCAACCACAACAAAACTGGTAATAAAAGCCGGAATTAATGATATTTTTAAATATCCTTGTTGAATGGGTAGTAAATATTGATAAAGCCAATAAACTAAAGTCGCTTGTAGTAAGGGAATTAAAATTCCTTGAATAGTTAATCCGGCAACATCTATTAGCCAATCTTCACGAGTTTTAACTTTAAGTTGAGTTCGCCCAACCTGATTGATAATAGTCCAACCAACTAATCCGAGAAAAGAACCAAAAATTAGTAGTTGTGAAAAGTTTTGTATTTCCACTTTTGATTGCTCACGCTGATTTTAAACATGGGTTTTACCCCACCCTAACCCTCCCCTTATAAAGGAGAGGGAACTGGGTTTTCCGATCTTCCCCCTTTACAAGGGGGGATTAAGGGGGGTAATTACGAATTATTTTCAAACCCAAAATGTAACTTTTAGAGATTGATTTGGCAATAAACGCGGATCTTCTCCACGAGATATAGCTGCGATAATTGACTCGACAAATATATGAATTGTGTCCGCAGGCGTATTATAAAATTGTGTCCCGTATTTAGCGATCGCTTCCCCCTGAATACCCAAAATTTCCACGTCTTGGCAGATAATGTGTTGAGCAGTCCACCGCACAAAAGGACGTGCTAACTTATTCCAAATACCATAGTTGTAGGTGACATCGGTGTAAACCAGAGTTGAATTATCAGTTTCTGGAACAGATTGACTGGTAATAAACAAATGGCGATTATGTGCCATCTTATACTCTACAGAGGTAATATTTGGCATATAAAAGCGATCGCTATGTTTAATCTCTGCACCCTGCAAATTCAGAAAACGGCTGTACCATCCCAAATTCCTGTTTTCGTTGCGATACTCCACCAAAACCGAACCATTCCAGCGTTCTACAGTCATCTCTAACTTTTGTTGGCGGGAAGTACGAAAAACGCCAGGATGAACAAAAGCCGTATGGGGAATATCAATAAAGTTCTCCGCACAATTAGTAACATTGTTAGCAAAACGGTTAATTACCCGCACCGTTTCCCATCCCGTTTTCCCGTAGTGAGGCATAGAAAAGGGTTCAAGATTAAGACTTGGGGCAACGCTTGGGGTATCGGCTAACCGCACATAAACATAGCCATCCTGTTCTTTGGTAGCGTAACACTTGGCTCGACGCTGTGGGGAAGTTTTGAAGTCATCTCCTTCGGCTGGAACAGCAATGACATTACCAACCGCGTCGTATACCCAACCATGATAGGGACATTGTAAAGCACCGTTACAGATTTTACCTGATGATAGACGGCTATTGCGGTGTAAACAGCGATCGCGCAAAGCTACGGGTTGTCCATCTTCACCGCGAAATATCGCTAACCATTCTCCTAAAACGGTGCGTGATAATACCTTGTTAGGTTGTAACTGTTCGCTGAGTGCGACAATGTACCAGAAATCTGCAAATTGCATGATGGGTGGGAGCGATCGTATTTAAATTATGGCAATGTCTTGAGTAGAACTCCATTGCTGGATCTATCGAATTCCAAAAGAGGTAATTTCCAATTAAAATGGAGTCGCTACAGCAAGAAATTAGTTCTGAATTCAAAAAGGGTAACTTGTCTCGACTGCGAGGGATTGCAAAAGGTACAGAAATAGCAAGTAAAGATATGGAAGTGGATTAGATTAACTATATGACTGAAAAATATCAATAATTTTTAAAACAACACCTGCAATTGCCTTTAGCCGAGGTCATTGTCTAGCAAAAGCCAAGTCACTTTCGATTAACTTAGCACCTGTTAGGTTAACCCCACTCAAATTGCAAAAGTGAAATTTTGCCCCTCTTAGGTCTGCTAATGATAGATTAGCTCCAGTTAAATCTGCATCAGTGAGATTAACTTCACTTAAGTTCGCCCTACTTAGGTTAGCCCCCCGCAGTGAAGTTTGTTGCAAGTTTGCTCTATTTAGATTTGTCCTCATTAGATATGCCTTATTCAAGTCGGCTCCACTTAAATTAGCTTCACTTAAGTCTGCCGCTGTTAAATCCGCTTTACTTAGATTGGCTTGACTTAGGTCTGCCCAACTCAATGACGCATAACTTAGGTTAATTTCACTTAGCTTCACTGATGCAAGTACTGCACACTTCAAGTTAGCATTAATAAAATTTCTTTCTCCCATTGCATAACAGCGTAAAATTTCATTCGTTGTTACTCTGTGTAAAACAGCTTTTTCATCACCTTGATAACACCATGTAGTTTCTAATAGTTTGGCAGCTGTGTTAAAAGCTATCTCATCACATTTAGCAATTGTCACACCATTGCAGCCATCCCACTGACCATTAAGCATAAGGGCAATCTCACTAGCGGCAGCAATTGAGTCAAATAGTAAAACAGATTCTTTGTGCCGTTTCAACCACCTATTCCAACCAATCGAGATAATCTTTTCCATTTCTATAAGTTTTGGCGCGTTAAATGACGATTACAGTTCTAACTTCCAAATGTTAATCAATGCTTACTCTATTTTTGTCTTGAGTTATTTGTTCAGGGTTAGTTTTAGCAACACATAAAACTAGGCTTAGTTTTTCAAGATTACCTCATTCTTCAATTTTCTCAAGAGCATCGAACTTATGAGCAGCTTCTTTTCCAGTTTTGTCGCTTTTCACCAGATATTGTGGATTATCCTTTGAGGCAGCAACATGATGTCCACCAATATCTATGGGTGAAGTTAATTTTTTTTCTACTTTGCCAGTAGTTTCACCCTGTGCCGTATTCCACTTCACCTTATCGCCTTTCTGAAATTCTTCAGTCATAAGTTTTGTTCTTGGCTATTTTATACTTACTTATGATGTTAGAGTTGTCAGAAAAATAAACCAGCCGAACGATATAAAAAGAGTTAAAAGAGGCTATCAATAGTCTGAAATCTGTTCAAATAGGAGAGATTGGCAGTGGCAACTTGCCGATAGCAACTTTTATACCTATTTCCCAAATACTGCCAACTGATAGTCATAATTCATTGTTTTCATCGGCAATGTGTGCGTAGGCGTAGCCCGTCGTAGACATAGCTTCCTCATTCAAAGCTCTGGTTGGGCAAACCACCATACCATACTTGCTCTTTTAGTTGTTTTTAAATCACCATCTAAATCTTACGAATTTCAACATTACCTGTAACATCAAGTTGACAAGCTAACCGCGCATTAGGATAATTAGCTGCTAATGTCTCTAACATTTCCTGCTCATCATGTTGGGGAGGAGGAATATCACCAATAACCTCAACCAAACAAGTGCCACAAATTCCAGTCCGACAACCAAATAAAACAGGTGAATTCTGAATCGTGAGATGTTCAGACAAACTTTGATGACATTCCAGAGTAATAGGAACAAAATCACTTCCCGGAAAAGATATCTTATAGAAGTCAGCCATAATACGCAATAATTTTACTTAAACAACACTCTTCCATTCCTCTCTGGGCTTCTGCGTCTCTGCGTCAGATAAGAACAAATTCTCTTTATGTTCAAAACCTTGAAAAGCCCTTTGCTGAGTTGCCAAATATCGAGAAATTGAATTAGTAGCCATTAGCGACATATCCCGATTACGTTGCCAAAGATAATCGAGCTTTTCAACATACACTTGATAAGATTTCATCGCCTCCTGATGAGTTGAAAAACTGCGCTGCAATCCTTCCGAATCCTCGGTAAAACAACGCCCCATCATTTCTTTAGCATCTTTGTCACTCATCTCAAAAATACGCGATCGCAACACCTGATAAATCTTGTTATACAGCGCCGGATCGTACCAAAAAATCCCGTTAATTGCCGCCGAAAAATGAAAATGATCGCGCTGACATCCCAGCAATCCTAAATTAGCAACCAGTCGCTCAAAAGCAGTTGGTGGTGCAAGGCAAGTGATAACATCGTGAGATATAATTGTCGAACTATTGAAGTGAAAACTTTCATCCATGAAGTGATAATAGGAGACTTTAGCAGGAATTGGAGCAGCTTCAGGATGGGGATGTTTTTGATAATAATTGCTGAGTTTGTGCTGTACTAACTTGCCGTTTAGCGTCCGCACTCCCCGGACTGTGAAATACTGACAAGCCAAAAAAGTATTATTTGCAGAAATTAGCCCAAAGTATTGAAGTTGAATTTTTTTCCACCAAGTTTTTAGGGCATTGGTGTCAGCATAAACCATCGTTTCTGTAAAGGGGCCGCGCATGGGATAGGTAAAGATAAGTTCACCAAACAACGCTTGTTCAACCTGTTTGGCAATTGTGCGGAAGGCGTTAATGTGCGATCGCTCTTGGGCGGATTCCAAATCTAATGTATCGCAGATTAAGCGAAAATCTTCTTGAGCGTAAAGTCCGGCTGCACTGGTTTGATTGAAAAAGATAGTTGCAATTTCCGCAGAAACAATTTGTGAGTAGTAAGCTACCCAGTAAAGTTGGTTCAAAATTATCCGCTGATGTTGGCTGGACTGTTCCCATAAAGGTGTACCATATAGCAGGGAAAATTCCTCTGGGTTCCAATACTCGTTTTGACAATCTTCATAGCGAAACTTGGTGACAGCTTCATCCATTAAAGCAGTATGATCTTGCTGTTTGTTCCGGGTGTGATTAATTTGTAATTTGCGATGAATAGTTTTTTCCATATCCGTTTTATTTCACGCAGAGATAAGATTGATATTTATTACACACATTGATGGGCGGGGAGTGGTTCAAAGGCTCCGCGTTCTTCTAAATTGTGCAGGATAGACTGGGCTGATGTTCCCCCCATGAGCGATCGCAATATTTGTAATCGCGTTCCGCTATGAGTCTCTGTATCTAGTTCTTCTAAGATTTGGATTTTTTGCGATCGCGTCAGATGTCCTTTCACTTGTTCGATTGCTGTTAGTACACTTTGTGGCCCCACCTGTACCATAAACAAAAACTGTGCCAATACATCGAGAATTGTTGTTTGACTTAATGCTGAAACAGTAATTTGATTAAACAAGGTGGTTCCTGTAGCGTGATGACGGGATTCAGATTGTAAAAAACTGGAAAAAAGTTCTGTTAAAACTGGATAGCGGCATTCCTTTGCTAAACGCCGATAATGGCTTAAACCCCATCCTTCTAAAACGACTTGCAGCACAAACAACAAAACTGTTTTATCTGCACTTTCAACCACTTTTGATAGTAAGCGCAAAAACGGATCGTCCGTGCTAGTTACTTCCATTTCTGGCAAAAAATGGCTAATTTGGTGAAGGTGGGTAGCTTCATCAGCCGTAAACAATCCATAAAGCATTCGCTCTTCAACTGTTTCTGCTAACAGTACCATTTTTGCCATGTAGCCAACGCCTGCTTTCTCAATGAAATATGATTCTTTTAACAGGCTGTGGTTGGCAAGTTCTAGAATCGCAGATTGTTCAGTAATATTAGATTGTTGGAAAATCTTGACTTGATGTAAGTTAAAAAATTCAGCATCCCAATAATTTAATTGTGGATAATTATCATAATTATTCTGATTAGGTAAGGCTGCTGTTAATATCCGTAGTAAACGGTCATTACAATCTGTGTGTGGTAGATCAAAACCGACAATGTTATATTTTGAATCCATGTTCAGGGCTAGGTGTTGATAGGGTTTGAATATTTGGATAATTAACAGTGTCCCAAGTTGCCCAGGTTAAAGCTTTTTGCTGATTAACATGCTGAATAAATTCCAGAATAGATTGATCTGCTTTAGTAGGAGTTTTTAAATCAAACTGAATTGTTTGAAATACCTGTGTATCCCCTTTGGCGAAGTAATTACCAACCTGCTGAGTTAACCATAACAAACCACGATTTAAAACCCATCCCCAAAATCCCGGACGTTTTGGAGTGACAAGAATTGTTTGCCCTTCAGTTTTCCCACCTTCGATCATTCGCAGCGTAAATATAATGTAGAAGTGCAAGAAATCTGGGCCTAGCGTCACAGTGCCAGTGCTACCATACCAATAACACATACTATAAGTAACTTCGTTGCGATATAGAGGACGAATCAGGCGAATTAACCAAGAATCATCCCCTCCTCGTGTAGTATTACTGAAGGTAATAGCGTTGAGGTTGAGGTTTTGAGAATCAAACACAATTTCTAAAGGCAGATTGTGTACTGTATTGAAATGGTGAGCATCAATCGCATTAATTAGTAAGACATTGGGATGGCAGTTTTTGACAAATCTAGTCCCCAATATATAATCACAATCTGTCTGTTCTAATTCTGGTACAAAAGGTAGCGAGCTTGGCTTTTCTTCTCCTACCCAAACCCAAATCATGCCGTATTTTTCTGCTGTGTGCCAAGTTTTAATACACACAGGTAGCGGTTTTCCCAGAGAAGGAACATCTACACAAATTCCGCGACTGTCATACTTCCAATTATGAAAAAAGCAGCGAATTCCATCACCTTCTACCTTACCTTCTGCTAAATGTGCGCCCATGTGTGGACAATAAGCATCTATAGCTACTACCTGACCACTAACTCCCCGATAAATTGCCAGATTTCTACCTAGCAAAGTTATAGCTTTTACCTGGCCAAGCTTTAATTTTTTTGATGCTAATGCCCAGTACCATCCCTCTATAAATTGCGTCGGATTATTAAAGTTTGATTGTGGGTTTGTAGATACCATAAAAATTAAATAAGAACACAATCTTGCACAAATTGTAACGATGATTCTGACTCCCACATCCGTTTTCCAGCACGAGTGAGATTGTCATAGTTAATTTCAGTTAAACAAACTAATTCATCCCCTAATCGATAGCCGGGGTTTTTTTCTTCAAAAAATTGGATATGGGGATTAGTCTGTCTTCCTGTGGGGATTTCAATTAACCCCTCACAGAGAATTTGGGGATGCGGAAAATTGACGATACCAGTTAATTCTTGGTATAAACTACCATAGTATTCGCGTGCTAAACTCACCATCAGATTTGTAACATCGGCAGGTGTTGTAACATCATAACGCGGATAGAAATCTTGCCAAAAAGTAGGCAAAAAACGATAAGTGCGAAAACCAGAGCAAATTAGCAGCCAGTAAAGTTTATTTTCTGCATAGTGTTGACGCAGAAAATTGATGGCGGCAATCCAACTACGTGGTAGTGTTGTACTCGACCAAGCACTAGGATCAACAATAGTGTCGCCAGAATACACCACACTAATTTTTTCTCCCAAAAAAGTTGTTTGGCATAACATCAGAGTTGAAAATCCTTTCAGTGTGTTGGATGTTTCATCTCTCAACAACAAAACCCAGTTTTTGCGCTCTAGATCAATTTGAAACCCATCCCAGGTTATACCTTGGAAGTGATTTTGCAACAACGCATACATGGCAATGCGATCGCTTGATTGCAACTTTTGAACAGGAATCAGCAAACTCTTCATTACTCGGAAATTACCTAAGATTGATTGGTAAGATGTATTTATTTAAAACTTTATCGACCAATTTGGTAAATTTACGGTGTAATGTGACAGATTGCAAAATGGTTATCTACGCTACAATCTCATATTCACATCTTGCACCTTCTCAGCAAGGGTTGGTAGGCATTTCACACTCTACAAAGAATTAAGAAACCCAAGATTACCAAAGTTCTTGTTAATTTAAGCTGTATTTAACCCAATGTATTATTTTACACCTCTTGTTTTTGACCATCGAGACGGTTTTAGCTGATTTACATACTCCATATATTCAGCTAATGGCTGATCAATACTAAGGAGCAACTTCGGATTAAAGCGAATATTGTCGTAAATCTTACCATCTTCATCCCTGAGCATATAGTAAGCCAAGCGAGTACAGAATAGCAAAAATTGACTTAGCAAATATCCCACAATACCTTGACGTTTTTCAGTTACATAAATAGCTTGAATTCGCGTTCTTCCAGGTGCAATTGGAGTATAAGCATATATCATAAACAGTGGTGGAAAAAGCCTGACATCCTTCATCATTGTTAACAAGCCAATGCAACCATGAGCATAACGCATTGAATATTGATATGTAGAACCAAGAAATCTTTGACCTAACTTTTCTCTAAATGTAGTTTTAGGGAATTGTCCCCGCATTGTAAAGTCAATTTGCGTCCCTAATTCGCTGCGATGTAGAGACAGATCCATTTTGATGTCTAAATGATGAATTGTTTTTAAATGTTGAGCATCAATCCCATTCATCATACAAATATGATGATGGCAACTTCTTTCAAATGCAATATCAGCTTGTGCAACAATTTCTTTTCCCTTCAATTCATCAAAATCAACTACTCCCTCTGGTGCTTTAGCATCTGGATAAATCCAGATAAATCCATACTTTTCCTCTGTTGCATAAGCTTGCAATTTAGCTTGACTAGGAATTTCTGATTGACAGGGAATATTTTGACAAATTCCTGTTTCATCAAATGCCCAATGATGAAATGCACAACGAATCCAATTACCGTCAACCTTCCCAATTCCTAAATCTGTTCCCAAATGAGGGCAGTAAGCATCTAAAGCCCGTACTTGCCCATCTTCACCTCTAAAAAGAGCAATTTTATGACCGCATACTTCTACAGATTCAGCTGTTTTTTTAGGGATTTCATGACTAGGACAGGCAATATACCAACCCTTAGCAATTACATTCCAATTATTGAATATTTGCATAATTGTTTGATAGATAATTATTTAATATTTCTTGTCGTTGGCGAATATCATCTCGATATTTACCCGTCAAAATTCTAAATAACATTTTACCTAAACAATAAGAAGCCCGCCAAGAAAATACAGCATCTTGTAAATCAATATGGCTACGCTCAAATAAAAAATGTCCAGTTAATCCCACCAATTGAGTTAACGGTAAGCCCAAGAGCAACCAAAAGTTTTGCAATTTCCAAGTATAAAAGAGTAAACTGTAAAAAAAGAATATTCCTAGAATGTGGAGAGTAATATTAATTGGATGTTGATGTTTAAGAATAAAAATATCCCAATAGTCTGTAAAAGGATGATCTATAATTTGATTATTAATCCGATTTCTCAAATTGTGTTGAGGATTAGAATTCATATCAAAACCTTAGCAAATTTCACCTCGCTACATCATAAATTTTACTCAGAGATAGTATGAGCTTGTAGCTTTATAAACAATAGATCAAGACTACTGTCTTCATCAGCATATACGGCATCTAACTGTTGAGTAATTTGATCCGGTTTATGCGATCGCAAATATTCTTGAAGTGCTACAGCATAAAGCTGACTACGGGATAACCCCATGCGTTTTGCAAATTCTTCAGCAGCCTCAAAGAGAGGATCGGGGATGGAAATAGCTGTTTTCATAGATTGGTATAACCTTAGTTATACCCTCATGCTACCGATTTTTTGTAATGACGGCAATGGTTCAATAACGATAGATTTTATACCTTAATAGTCATTATCAGCCACACAAATACCTTTACATTTAATACCGTTTGTAGCAGTGCGCTGACAATGAGGACATAGAACTTTTTCGTTTTCTATTTCTTTATTTATGTTTATACTAGTGCTTGCCTGTAGCTTGTCTTTTTCGGTCTGGAGCTTTTCACTCATAAGAATCGAGGAATTATTCGCTGTTTAAATTTTACAAGTTATTGAGAAGTTATTATCTGTGAGGCACAATTGCTGAATAAAGCGATCGCTCCACCCGCCGTAGGTATTACTCTCATAAAAATGGTGCGTTAATTATATTTAATCCAAGGGACTTAGCCAAATATTATTGGCCATAAGTAACAAACTCTTTGCTCGTTCCTCAATTTCTGATGTTCCCCAACTAGTCTGCTGAAGAATCCAACGGTTTAACTCGATATGAGTATTTTCGAGTTTAGCTTTCTTCTCTGGAAATGGGAGGTTGCTCAACTCGGAGTTATAACTCGTCAGAGTCAAGTTGCCGAATGTATTAACCAGGGTGTTGTGAACTGTCTCTGGTTCTGAACCCAGCTCATTTCTCCATTCCTGAGTCAGAGTTTGAGGTAGAATATGCTCTATTGTTGCCGTTGAAAGATCCACAGTTTCTTTATGTTTAAAGGATTTTTCAAGACGGCAAAGGAGAAAACGAGTACTTTCACGTCCATACTGTGGTTGATTCATAAAGGATGGGGCGAATTCAGTATCTTTCGGAAAACGACTCTTACCACCACCTGATGACAAAGAACCGTGTAACCATTTGACATAATTCGTGTTGGGAAAGTTCTTAGCCCATTGAATAAACAGTTTGTTTAGAGGGCTAGTTGGCACTCCACAAACAGCGCGCCGAACTACGAAAGACTCGATTAATCCAAGGCATTTTTCCAATTCAGCATCGCTAAGATACCCATTCTGGCGAGCATCAAACAGACGGAGCAAGAGCGGATAAGAAGTCCTTACTTTAAGTTCTTTAATATTCTCCAAGCAGTCACGAATGCTTGCTGTTTCTTCTTGATCTGGCGAGAGAAATCTAGCATAAAACTCTCCAAACTTTTGCATAGACTGAACTTCTGCTTCGACTTCTTCCGTTGATTCCATACTTTTCAACTTCGCTCTGGTAGCCGCATAAATGCCATTTTGCTTGATATCATACCCATCCTTCATTATGTAATGGCGAAGAAATTCAGTGAGGTTGGATTTAAGCATACTCTCAAGTGGAATCCAATATTTTGAGTAAACCCGTTCCTGCTCTCCACCAGCAGAAATTGAGTGACGGAAGCGCATCAGGAGATAATTCCTCACTAAGTCAGCTTGAGTGAGTGGCTCGCCCTTGAAATTCAGGCTCTCAAAAATTAGATACGGATCGTCATCATCACCAAGGTTGATCATCACAATTTGGAGACATTGCTCCAAGGTAATTAGGACTTTATTAGCATCTATGGGATCGTCGTTAAGATCAGTACTCTTGGTCAGTTTGTCTTTAAAAAAGTGATAGGCAGCAACTATCCGAACATCCTTACTTTTTGACGGAGGCTCACGGTCAAGGGCAATAGTACGGTACAAATCCCGGTCTGCCTGGGTTGGCACAAACTTTAAGGTGTCCTCCGGATCACGAAAGCGATTGGTTAGGAAAACCTCCTGAATTCGTGAGGCTGAATTTGAATCAAGGCTATCACGCAGGGCGCACAGAAGTAACGACAAGGTTGTGAGGCGTTGCTGTCCATCAATGATGAGATACTTACTAACTCCCACAGGCACGCTGCGGGCTGGGACAGAGACAATCGCCCCCATAAAGTGGGTTCCAGTATTGCCCATTTCATACTGCACCATCAGATCATCCCAGAGGATTTGCCAATTGTTCTCAGTCCAGCTATACGGGCGCTGAAAGAGAGGAATTAGATTTTGCTTTTCACCGTTGAAATACTGAATAACTTTAGCGGGTGAGGCTTCCATTGAATTTGCTTTGTCCTATTAATCTACGAAACTTACATACTTCAGATGATATTCCGAACCACGCTTAACCATCCGAGGTTCACCATCTAAAACTGAATCTGATATCTGCACCTGTGGGCTAATTGGCTGACTTAAAGCATTGGAATCAAATAAAACTATATCCATTTAGTGCGAAGAGTGCGCTCGCTGTAGATATCGCTCTAAAGATAAAGTTCCCTTTAATCGGTATATTATATCGATATATCAGATATGATATAAATAGAGCATGGGAGATCAAAGCAAACCTTTAGTTTGGTTACATGGTGAAGTTAAAACCCCACCTTTCACCCAAGAAGCACGAATAGAAGCGGGTGTTCTGCTCAGACAATTACAGGAAGGTGAATCCCTTGGGTTGCCACATTCACGCCCTATGCCAAGTATAGGAATTCACTGTCATGAATTACGTATTCGAGATACAGATAAAAACTGGAGAATCATTTATCGAATTGATGACGATGCAATTTTGATTGTCGAAGTTTTTAATAAAACAACGAGAACAACATCCAAGAAGATAATTGAGGTTTGCAAAAAGCGTCTGAGCAAATACGATACTGATCAACAGGAGTAATGTAATGGATCAAGCCAAGAGAGAACGTTTGGAATCTAAAGGCTGGAAAATTGGCACAGTTTCAGATTTTTTGGAGTTAACACCCGAAGAAACTATCTTTGTTGAAATTAAGCTAGCTCTCAGCCAAAACTTGAAAGAGCGTCGGCAAAAACTGATGACTCAAAGTGAACTCGCTACTAAGATTAGTTCTAGCCAACCTCGGATTGCTAAAGCTGAAAATGGCGATGCTTCAGTATCAATTGAATTGTTGATTCGGGCAATGTTAGCAACAGGTGCAACTCCTCAAGATATTGGACAGGTGATTGCTGGTGTGGGGTAAAAGCAATTTAGTGCGAAAATCTCAAACTTATCTTTGCGCTTCTGTGTAAGATAATTCAACAAGGAAACAAAACAGTTCCCAACTTTTCACGCCCCAAGCGATCGCTCACCTTACCCCTACAAACAACCCGAACTCCATTAATATAAACCCCTTGCACAATCTCATCCGAACCGCGCTTAACCATCCGAGGTTCACCATCTAAAACGGGATCTGATATCTGCACTTGCGGGCTAATTGGCTGATTTAAAGCATTGGGATCGAGTAAAACTATATCCGCTTTCGCACCAACTCTCAGAACTCCCGTATCAAGACGAAACCAACCAGCAGGTTCTCCGGTAACGCGGCAAATTGCAGCTTCAGGTGAAAGAAACTTCGTTGCAACTGCTTGTTTGAGCAAAGACAAAGCTCCATCATAGTAGCCCAGGTTACGCACGTGAGCGCCAGCATCGGTAAAACCAGGCAAAATATGAGGATGCTGCATCATCGCTAAACGGGGTTTTAGGCGATCATTCGCTCCTGTCGCCACCCAGCGTAAATCTGTATCGTATTTTTGTAATGCGTGGATAAATAAATCTACTGGTTCTTGTTGCTTTTGACGAGCAATTTCCGCAAAACTTAACCCTTGCCAACTTGCTTCGGGACAGTGAATAACTTCCATTAAATCTAACTGACGATGGAATGATTTACGCCGTTTACTGAGCCATTCTTGGCGAAACTGACGACGAAAAATTTCCGATGCCCATAATTTTTGCCTTTCTTCTCGTGATTGACAACCATTGAGTTGTGCGCCTGTGGAAAATTCTTCAAATAAGGGAGTCACAGATCCATCAGAGTAAATGGTGAAAGGTTCAGTTAGGGTTTGAAAGCGCACATTACCATTTAGAAGCCGATTCCAAATAAAAAGTAGGGGAGAAAATATTCGCCATAGTTTGCGATCGTGTACGGCATCTAAGGCTGAGAGGACTGTTAGCCGCAGTGGTTTTTGTCCAATCCCTGAACCCATCCGCAGAATATCCACAAAGGAAGCAAGTCTTTGTAAATTGGGTGTGACTTGAAAAACGCGATCGCACCGCCGACATAAATCCGCCAACATTGCATATTCTTTAAATTTGGCGTGTTGAGAGGGAATTGTACAGCCTTGCCATTCTCCACTCATCCGATGCCAGGGAAACATATCAATAGAAATACCAATAAAGCCAGCGTCTAAAGCATCTCTAGCTATGCGCTGCATAAGTTTTAGTTCAAATTTTGTCGGCTGAACAGTTAAACTACGTTCTAATCCCATCACATGAGCGCGTAAGGCACTGTGTCCAAACATTGGGGCAACATTGGGGCCGAGAGGTAACTGTTGCAAATGCTGTAAATATTCTGCTGGTGTCTGCCAGGAAACTGACTTTTTCAACCATTTTGCAATCAGCCGATGGGAAAGTGTCTCTACTCTCTGAAAAATATCAGCCAGGATTTGGGGTTGGGCGATCGCAACAGACAAGCTACAGTTACCAATAACCACGCTAGTAACACCATGACGAACTGATTCACTCAATCCTGGTGCAATTTCTAACTCTAAATCGTAATGAGTATGAATATCTATAAATCCCGGTGTTACCCATAACCCAGAAGCATCAACCACTTCATGCGCTGGGGTAGTTGAGGAGGGTGCAAGGGTGACAATGCAGCCGTTTTGAATGCCAATATCTCCGCGAACAGGTGGAGAGCCTAAGCCATCGAAAATTAACCCGTTTTGAATCAGCAAATCTAACATGATTCTCTATTTTGATAATTTCAGCTAATTTCATTTGTTTCTTGATAAAACCGAAAATAAATTTTATATTTATTATGTTTTTTGGATTTTGTTTTTTTTAATTCAAACAAATTAGATATTTTGATTATTTCCAGAATATTATTAAACCCATAATCATTAGGCTTTATTTCTGGGTACTCTGTTTTTAGCCGTTGTTCACAAATAAATAAAGAAATCCATCCATCTTGATTTGCTATCTCTGCTCCAATACGACTCAATGCACGAACTATTTTAGTATTTTGCCATAATTTCTTTTTTTCTGCTTGCGGGTTAAATGTAGAAGAATTGTTTTTATTAAAATTACTTTTTGTCTGGTAATCAAAACGTTCATCAAGGTTATTGTGAATCTCTATTTCAAGAGAGCCACCCGCTCTTGTTAAGGATTCATTCAAGAGTGAATACAAATTATTTAAACTATTTTGATACTTATCCATGTCATCTATATTATCGACGTTTTCGTATAATAATATATGTGCATAAATAAAAGTTGGATCAAAAATATCATTTATATCTTTTATTGCTTTTCTATATTCCTCTAAAAACTGTATTCCTCGATCTATACCTTCTTCTGTATTCAGATTAAAGCCTGGTAATTTTATAAGGTGATGAATAATAGTATTTCTATAATTTACAAACCTATTAACTAAAAATTCTGCATCATCATTTAATAAAGATTTATTTTGCTTTAAATAGTTGAAAATAAACCCTAGTGTTTTTCTTTCTAAAATCTTCTCTCTCGCCAAAAAATCTTCTTTGGTAATTTCAGGCAATGCATCGTCAATATTAGGATGAATAAATTTACTAAGCTTTTTCAGCTTATATTCAATTGCTTGACCTTCATAAACACTTACTCCAATTAACATAAAGTATTTTTTCTGCTTTTCTATCAGATTATCTGATTCTTCAACCATAATTTTTTCCACCCCGATGCTCAGTTTTCACCCAGCGCGATCGCTCTTTTTGCACACACATTTTTAAAGTTGTCACAATCATCACAGGAATCCAATGCACCATGTATAATGACCCTTGAATTGTTGCCCACAACAAAGACCATCCCCGTAAATTTTGAAATTGGTAAAGTCCAGCAATAAAGGCAATTGTCAAAATTATGCTGAGTAGTGTCTGGAGTGGAAACAGAACTGGATTATGGCTATAAAATATTGTCCAAAGTAAGTCTGGGATTAGTCCAATTGGCAAAATAAATTGCAATAGAAAAAACAATAGTAAATCAGTTTCTTTCGCCCAACCTAAAGTCAGAATTTGCGGAAAATAATCTAGATAACGCTGATAGCCACCTTCAGCCCAACGACAGCGTTGATTCCAAAGTTTTTCCCAAGTAGTTACACCTTCTTCCTGAATTGATGGAACTGTAACAAACTCAATTTCTGTACCTGCTAAATAGAGTTTGAAGCAAAGATCCAAATCATCGGTGACAGTGTTCTCATTCCAACCTTGACACTTTTCTAACAATTTCCGACGAACTAACATCCCATTACCCCGCAGTTCAGACATTCCACCAATAGCAATGCGATGGGTTTGCAGAAAGCTATCACAGCACATTTCCATCTGCTGGCAACGGGTTAAAAAATTGGTATTAGCATTAGAAATCGCTTTTCGTACTTGCACTGCACCGATCGTTTGCTTCTGAAATAGAGGTACTGTTTGCTGGAGAAAATTAGCAGGTAATTGAGCATCTGCATCGCAGACTAAGATAATCTCCCCTTGGGTAAAGGGAAACACCGCATTTAACGCCCCTGATTTACCACCTTTTGATTCCCGTCGATGAACTTGCAAAGATGGAAATTGAGTTTGTAATTCCCTCAAAACCTGGGGGGTTTCATCGGTACTACCGTCATCAACAACCCAGATATCTACAGAATCGCTGGGATAATTCAATTGGCATAAGCTGTAAACTAGATTAGCCAAGACTGAACTTTCATTTTTAGCCGGAACTAAAATCGAGACTGGCGGTAAATAAATCTCATTCTCCATCACCGCCGCTACTGGTTTTGCTAACAGCATCCGTAACGTTTGCACAGTCAGGATTGCCGTTAATCCCAGCATCAACCATTGTGTTTCTGGTAGCCAGTGCAGCAAACTCACGCCACCCCAAACTAACAAAACTATTATGGTTGCTTTGAGACGGCGATGAAAGCTAATATTTTTACTGGGCTGATAAGTACTTCTTCCCACTTTATTTGCTATATCCTTTCGGTTCGTGGCTTAGTTCTGCGACGTAATAATAGCATCGTCAATGCTCCCAGAAGGAAACCGCAATGCTCCCAGAAGGAAACCGCCCACTCCGGCTGCAACTGCTAGAATCCGTCCCAATTGTTGAGCAGCATTTAGCACTGGGTTATTCAGCAGATTTGAGGAAAAATGCAGCGATTGAATCGTCCATTTATCTTGGAGTTTTTGCAGCACTGCTGTCCATCGCAACGCCATATCAGCCGCTTTGCCATCTTTGAAAGAAAAAGATGCGATCGCTTCTCCAGAGGCAACATCTATTTCTGGAGTGAGAAATGTTCTAAGAGTATCTCCCTTCAGTTGCATTTTGATATCTTTGATGGAACTGGAAAACTGCTGATTCCAGTACTTTTCAAACTCAGGAACTTTGTGAAAAATCTGGTTATCAACTGTTGTGATTGTGAAGTTTGGGTGCAAGTAAGGCTGTATTTTGGCAAAATCGCGGGTGTTTAGGGCTTGCAGGGCAATGTCCCGTGTGCGAATAATTGCATTTATCTCCTGTGGGTTGACATCTGCCAGAGCGTATTGGGGTTGATTCCAAATTACTAACACTAACAAAACACTCCAAAGTAGCTGAGTGTATTTGTATATGCTTGCCTGTCTCTGTTTCATCATCTAAAAACCTGTAGATTAAGTGACACTTAGCGAGAATTTTTTAATGTTACTACCCACATTCAGCACTTCTTTTTGTTGGACATAAAGAAATACAAAAAGAAGTGCTGATGAAGTCAATCAGTTTTCTCTAACCCTGATTTTAGGTTAGGTATTTTCATTAATCTATGATTGTTGAGAATCAGCCTGTGTAAAAGCCAGGTTGTTTGAGAACTTACCGTGAAAAATTAGATAGATTAACTAGTCAACTTTATTACACCTTGGGTCACTAGATATTTGCAAGTAAGTGAGGCACAAATGCAGCACTCACATATTAGATAGATGTTTCTATCTCCTGCCTTACCCTCAAGAATTTTCCCTTGTCAATTCGCTACGAACTTATGCAAGGTTGGATTTAAGTATTTTTACTAGTAGTATATTTATCGATAAAATATTGAGTTTATACTTGTTTTTCTGGCTTTTCATCAAAAAAGCGCACCATACTTTATAAAGTAATGTGTAATTACGTATTTTTCAGTAATAATACTGATCCATTAAGCAAGTAACTAGCTTTAATGTGGTTAGTTGACAGCTAAAAACGGTGACGACCCTCTTGAATTAACAGAATTGGTATTAACTAATAAGTACTAATGCACCAATTTGTTGGTTTTGGGATTTAACCAAAACTTACCTAACTGCACTTCAAAGCCTTTTCCAACAAGAGGTTATTCTTCATGCTGTCGAGTAACCGAATCTCCAAAGTCTGTGTTGGTGGGTCAAGTACCCATTTTTTGAGATATCTGGGGATAAAGAATTCTGCTGTCTTTGTTGTACCTTCAGACCACCACTGTTACAAGGATTTATGACTCAAGAACAATTGACAATGACGACGCGGAACAAACTCCTGAAAATCTTGGCGATCTTTGTTTTGGCAGTGGCAGTTACCTTTTATGGGGGTCGTTATGCGATCGCTGATGAACCGCCACCCAGTGCCTCGATTATCTGTGCAGAAACTAGTACTTTAGAAAAGAACTTGCGAGGCAAACTGGGCAATAAACTGCTCACATACGAAGGTTGTCCGCAAGAAATGGGCGCTTGGTATATGCTACCAATGGCCAAAAACGAAAGCGATCGGATGCAAGCTGTTCACGCAGCGCTATTACCCAACAATAAAGTTCTCATTGTCAATGGCAGCAGCAACCGCAACCGTGTCACAACAGAAGGCAAGATCGAAGACGGTGTTAATACTAAAAATTATGATGTCGTCAATAATACCTCTCTCTTCGATCCCTCCCTTTCCGATTCGTTAATCGAGAATGCAAAGCTAGATTTCAACATCTCTCCTTTCCAGCGCATTGACTCACCCCTAGCAGAGATAAACGGCGAAAGCAATGACCCTTTCTGTTCCGGTCATTTACAGCTGCCCAACGGAGATGTACTATTTATCGGTGGTAGTCGAGTATATTACCCAGGTGTACGCTTCGCTGGTTCAAAACAAGCCAATATTTATCACTGGCAAGAAAAAGATTGGCAAAAACAAGACCAAAATATAAAGAGGTGGGAAAACCTGGGTTTAACCAAGGATGGTCACTGGTATCCTACCCTCATTCCTCTAGCAGACGGGGCGATCGCTTCTTTCTCAGGATTCACAGCCGATCCCTCTCAGATTGTTAGCACTCTGGTAGAAATCTACGATCCTAACTTGAAGACTTGGCAGTCTATCGATGTCAAGAATCTTCCCAACAATCCATTTCTAACTCAAATGAATGACGAGAGCTTCGGCTCTGACATCATAGACCTCTATGCCCGCATACTACCCACCAAAGAGAAAAACCGATTCATAATCACTGGTGATGGCGGTGGTAAAAATGAACCGAAGATTGCACACGCAAGTACCCACAGCTATTTTGTAACGTTCAATAAAGATCAGGATGGAAAATATTCCATTAGCTTCGAGCCAGGCCCCAACAGACTGGCAATCAACAAAGTCTATGGCACTGCTGTTCTCGACCCTAGTTCTCCTAACGGCGATGTTTTGTTATTGGGTGGCATCATGGGTACCAATAACATTGGTATTGGCCCTGGAAAAGACGTTATTAAGGGAGCAAGTATCACTGCTAGCCTAGAGCGTTGGAAAGCGCCACAAGACGCTAGCACTAAAGGTTCATGGGAGATCGATAATGACTTCTTGGCCAAAATCGATGAAGACATCCTGCTGAATACTGAGGATATTGTCGATGGCAAGGTGAAGAAATTTCCACTGAATTATAAGTATGTGAAACAGTCTTCAAAATTGGGTCGCTATGGCAAACGAGCTATGGAACAGGCGGTTATTCTACCCACCAAAGAAATTTTGGTCGTCAATGGAGGTAACTACGCCGAAACTCGTCCGGCTTACAACCCTACTTTGTTGATTCCCGATGCGACTAAAACCGGACACCAAGGCTTCCGTACCAAGCTGATGAACCCGGATGTTGAACCCAGACTTTATCACAATACCGCTTTGCTGTTGCCAGATGCACGGGTGTTAGTCATGGGTGGTAATAACTCTCGTGCTGCCAGATTTGATAAAGATGGAACAGTTCGTCTGGATACCAAGAACGATTTTGCCTTTGTTAATAAAGGCACTGATGGCAATAGCGGTGAGATATGGCAACATGCCATCTTTTACCCACCTTATCTCTTCGGAGAGAGCGATCGCCCAGAAATTGCGATCGCTCCTGAAAAACTCCAATACGGTGCGTCTCAAACTATTTCTGTGAGCAATGCCTCTACAGATCAACCAGGTTCTATAGTGCTTGTAAAATTGGGATCTGTCACCCACTCCTTTGACAATGGTCAACGATTGGTAGATATCCAGATCGACAAAAAACAGATTAAATACTTGAGCGCACAAGAGCAACAACTAGGTGGCTTGAAATACAACGCTAGCATTCCCTTCACTGCTCCCACCAACGACCACTTTACTCCACCCGGCTACTACATGCTGTTCTACATCAATAGTGCCGGAAAGCCTTCTCACGCCAAGATTGTGCAATTAGTAAATAGCTAATTTCCTCCTCATTAATTCTTCCACAAGGGAGATATTTGTAGTAGTTTTTTAGACTGACTACTTATCAAATATCTCCCAGTCCGGCTCTCAACCAGACAAGTTTAGATAAATCTGAAGTCAGGAGTTATTTATGACAAGCGAAATCAAGGAAATTGACATCAATCAAATCGTCGAAATTGTTACCCCTTTTGATGAATTTCAACATGAAGCACTATTGGATGAGATACAGGGCAACATCCTCAAATCACACGGACGCAACCATGCTGTTTATTTGTTCTTAAAATTCGAGAACGACATTGAAGCCGCCAAGCAATGGATTGGCAGTTTTACTCACAGGTATGTCACCTCAGCACTGGAGCAAGCCGAGCAGGGAAAACTGTATCGGCAGAAGAAAGACGTACCAGGTAAACTATTTGCCAACTTCTTCTTGACAAGGGCTGGTTATATGCACTTAGGTTATGGCTACCAGAATCTACCCAATGAAGACGCATTTCGGCAAGGGATGAAAGATCCTAATATGCAGAATGAACTCGGCGATGATTCTAATCAATGGGAAGATGGGTTTAAAAATAATGAAATTCATGCTCTCGTTTTACTCGCAGCTGATAAGATAGTCGGCCCGAGAACCGAGGAAGCCAAGCTTGAAGAGCGGAGGGATCAGAGTAAGCTGTGTCAGCAACCTGCTCTCTTGAAATACAAAGTAGAGGCAATAAAAGGAGAGTTGGATGCGATCGCCTCTATTGTCCACGAGCAAATAGGTTACGTCCTCAGAGATGAAAATTCTGGAGAAGAGATCGAACACTTCGGATTTCGAGATGGAGTCAGTCAACCGTTGTTTCTGAAACGCGATGTTGACAAAGAAAAAGAACATAGCGACTTTACCAAATGGGACCCCCGCGCACCCCTAAGCTTGGTTTTGTTCAAAGATCCCTTGGGTAAAAAACAGGAAAGTTACGGTAGCTTCTTGGTGTTCCGTAAACTGGAGCAGAACGTTAAAGCCTGGAATCAAGATGTTGTCAAAAACCTGGCCGAGAAGCTGAAAGGTTCAGGAGAACTAAATGCACCTTTAGCAGGAGCATACACTATGGGACGCTTCCAGAATGGAACACCAGTAGCGATCGCTCAGGCACCAAGCGAGGATAAAAAGCCTGAAACTAACAACTTTAATTATCAAGATGATCCGCAAGGTTTCAAGTGTCCTTTCCATGCCCACACTCGCAAGGTCAATCCCCGTGGGGATACATTAGCCCTTGTATCAATCCCTCTAGAAGAGGAGAAGATGCATCGCATTGCCCGTCGCGCAATTAACTATGGTACTCTCCCCAGCAAAGAGCCAGAAAACAACGCTGGATTGCTGTTTATGAGCTTCCAAGCCAGTTTAATGAACCAGTTCAACTTCATGCAGAAGGCATGGGCTAAAGAAAGGAACTTTATCAAGCGAGATGTGGGAACAGATGTAGTTATTGGTGTAGAAAAGAAAGGAGACGACAACACAGCCGTCACGGAGACATACAGTTGGCCAACTAAGTGGGGCGGTGAAGAACAGACTGAAGCTGACTTTAGCCATTGGGTAACTATGAAAGGCGGAGAATTTTTCTTTACCCCTTGTATGAGTTTCCTCAAGTCGCTTGCTCCTGAACCCAGTCGCCATATAGAATTTCGCGGAGTCCCTAAAAAAGAGATCGAAGCGGCGCAAGGCATAATCAATGAACTTCAGAATTATAAGCAGAGGAACTGGGCAATTGGTCTAAACGGAGATACCGTTGAGCCGGACGGATTCCTCACCTTCTTCAACCAGCGAAAGCTCTCATTTAAATTTTATTTGCAAAATCAAGTTGGATTGGGTGAATACTCAGCTTACGATGAGAATATCAAAACCCTAAATCGGTATATCGCAGATGTAATCGATCAAGAGAGCGATGCTAGCGAATATAAGATCGCTGAATTAGAGGAATACAAAGACCTGAAGTGGGGAATTGGTCTCAATGGAGATACCAGTGAGCCGGACGGATTTGTTAATTTCTTTGGCGAACGAGAGCTACCATTCAAGTTCTTTGTGCAAAATCAACGTGTTTCATTGGGTGATTACTCTGCCTACGATAATAATATCAATACGCTGAATAACTACATTGGTTCCCTCAAATAGTAAGTAGGTTTTAACGGAGTTTACTTTATCCTTCAAATGACCGTTGTGAAGTGCGATCGCTTTCCTGATCGCACTTCACCCTGTATCACTCAATTTTTTATTTTGTCATAGACGCGATCGCTCATAAGATTTTTGTCTTATAAAGCAAGACGACGTAACACCATAAGAGAGCGGTCTGTAACTGGCACAGTTTGCTCACCCATAACCAACTTTCCTGGGCTAAGGAAGCGAGATTCATTGGTGTCAATAACTATTTCCCATTCCCTATCCCGGAAAACATTAGGTAAAGCAAACTCAATCGTTTCGTAGTGAGCATTAAAGAATAGCAGAAAGCTCTCATCAATAATCCGTTCACCACGGCGGCCAGGAGTAACAATGCCCTCGCCATTCAAGAAAATTTCCATAGCTTTGGCATAACTAACTAGCCACTGCTTTTCAGTCATTTCGCTGCCATCGTCATTAAACCAACCAATATCACTGATCCCAAAACCGTGAATAGGACGGCCTTGAAACCACTTACGCCGCCGAAATACTGGATGCTGATGACGAAAATAAATCAGTTCGCGGGCAAAATCTAGTAGTTCGGAATTAGACTTTTGTAAACTCCAATCACGCCAGGCAATTTCATTATCTTGGCAGTATACATTGTTGTTACCCTTCTGAGTGCAACCAATTTCATCTCCTCCTAATAGCATGGGTATGCCTTGAGACAGCATTAGAGTTGCTAAAAAGTTGCGTCGCTGACGTTGCCGTAAGCGGATTACATCTGGGTCATTGGTTTCTCCTTCTACACCGCAATTCCAAGAGCGGTTATGGCTTTCCCCATCGCGGCTATCTTCGCCGTTGTCCTGATTATGCTTTTCGTTGTAGCTGACCAAATCATTGAGCGTGAAGCCATCATGAGCAGTGATGAAATTAATACTGGCACTGGGATTACGCCCGTTTGCTTGGTAAAGGTCAGGGCTGCCGGTAAAACAGTAAGCAAATTGTCCGAGGCTATCATCCTCACCACGCCAAAAATCCCGTACAGTATCACGATATCTGCCATTCCATTCAGACCAACGTAAAGGAAAATTGCCAACTTGATAACCGCCTTCTCCTAAATCCCAAGGTTCAGCAATCAGCTTTACATCTGCCAGAATTGGATCTTGATGAATAATATCAAAAAAAGCTGCGAGATTATCTACTTCATATAGTTCTCGCGCTAATGCTGAGGCTAAATCAAAGCGAAAGCCATCAATATGCATTTCTGTTACCCAATAGCGCAGACTATCCATGATTAACTTCAGAACTTGGGCATGACGCACATTGAGAGAGTTGCCGCAGCCTGTGAAGTCCATATAGTAACGGGAATTATCTTTGACCAAGCGGTAGTACACAGCATTATCGATGCCTCGTAGCGATAATGTTGGCCCTAAATGATTGCCTTCGCCAGTGTGGTTATAAACTACATCTAAAATTACTTCAATGCCAGCAGAGTGTAAGTCCTTGACCATCTGCTTAAATTCGGTCACTTGTTGTCCGACTGAGCCACTAGCACTGTAACCAGAGTAGGGGGTGAAATAATTAATAGAATCATAACCCCAATAGTTTTTGAGTCCTTTATTTACCAGAAATCCTGGAGAAGATAAAAAGTGATGTACAGGCATCAATTCCACAGATGTAATGCCTAGTTGTTGGAGATATTGAATTGCAACTGGATGTGCCAGCCCTGCATAGGTACCACGTAATTCTTCTGGAATTTCTGGGTGTAATTTAGTAAAACCTTTAACGTGAGTTTCATAAATAATAGTTTCGTGCCACGGTATAGAAAGTAGTTTGTCATCTCCCCAATCAAAGGATTGATCGACAACAATACACTTCGGCATCGTTTCGGCATTATCTAAATCAGAAAAAGCTAGGTCTTGTTCTGGCGCATCTAAAGAGTAGCCAAAAATGGCTGCGGTATCACTAATTTCCCCATCAATTGCCTTGGCATAGGGATCAATTAATAGTTTATTAGGATTAAAGCGATGACCAAGTTCTGGGGCCCAAGGGCCATGTACTCTAAATCCATAGCGTTGCCCAGGCCCTACTCCTGGTAGATAAGCGTGCCAAACAAAATTATTTTTTTCTGTTAAAGGCAAGCGAATTTCATGATTATCAGCATCAAATAAACAAAGTTCTACACCTGTTGCATTTTCGGAAAACAAAGCAAAATTCGTACCTTTTCCATCCCAACTAGCACCCAAGGGATATACGTTCCCAGGCCATACAGCTACATACATAAGCGAATTACCAAGAACTAATTTTACTGTTAATAAAAAACTTGAAGATGTGTTTAATAGTAATTAATACAAGTAATTTTAAGGTTAAATCTAATAAGTTTAAATTAGCAAAGAATTACTATTTTATTGCAATTTCATCCTTAAAAAGTCTTAAAATTTGATGATAACAAGGATCGCCTTACGTTTGATTGAAAATATAATTTTTCACCGTTAATTAATAATATTGGCAACATCCTTGTTACTTTTGAAGTCATAAATATACTAACAAGTTTATCTGCAAATTTTTTCAGCTTCATAAATTTACGAAAAATAGCAAATACCGACATCTACCAAAATGAATAAATTTATTTATGTCAGCGTGTAGATTTACTTAAAATCTCTTTTGTGAGACCATCGTATAGATTTTGGGATTTACTTCTTTTTGTAATATTTGTATCTGATAGCAAGCATCATCTTGAGTGATAGAATTGCCCAATAAACATAGTTTTCCTTTAGCCAATGCGTTGTTGTGGAAGAAATAAATTTACTATTTAGTAAGTGTATTGATATATTTTGGGCAACAAAAGATGCAGATAAAAGTAAACTACGGAATAAGAGCAAGAATACGTTGAATTTTAAAGAGAAATATCACCTTACCATTTATGCCATCCGGTATATGTGCGCGAACCGCAATAGCGATTAACTTGAATATTAGGAAAATGCGCGAATTGGCTGGGTTTAAGCTAAAGGGAATCAATAAAAGCCCTTTGGCTTACTTTTTGAGCAATGGTATTTACGTAAAGTCCCACTGCCTGCGTTTTTCAGCCTTGGGAGTTTTTAACAAGCTCACTAAGCTTTTATGCTGCCGTGTTCAGGCAAAATCTCTAGTAGAAATCAACCTGTATTAGGAAGTGGGCGATGCACATTGGATTTCTCAACCCTCAAGGCAATTTTGATTCAAACAATAGTCACATAACCAAACACCCAGATTTTGGGGGTCAACTGATCTACGTTAAGCAAGTCGCCATAGCCTTAGCCGAAAAGGGACACAAAGTTGATATTCTCACCCGTCAAATTATTGACCCGGAATGGCCAGAGTTTGCCCAAACGTTTGACACTTATCCCGGAATCGATAACGTCCGCATTATCCGCTTACCAGCTGGGCCAAAAGAATTTCTCCCCAAAGAGTTGTTATGGACTCATTTGATTAGTGATTGGGTACCCAACATCTTGAAATTTTATCAACAGCAAAGTGGCTTACCCGATGCTATGACTGCTCACTATGCCGATGGAGGGCTGTGTGGCGTTCTAATTGAAGAGGATACAGGCATACCTTTTACCTTTACTGCTCATTCTCTCGGTGCCCAAAAGATGGACAAGCTGGAAGTCACTTCAGAGAACTTGTTAGAAATAGATGAGCAATTCCATTTTAAATATCGCATCCTAGCCGAACGCTTGAGCATGAATCGCTCGGTCGTTAATATCACCAGTACACGACAAGAACGCTTTCAACAGTATTCTCATCGAGTCTATGGGGGTGCAGTGGATGTAGACAACGACAACCGCTTTGCAGTGATTCCACCGGGAGCAGATTTCTCGATTTTCGGTGCAAAGGCACGTTCCGAAAATGAGAAGGCGACTGAAGAGTTCATTCAGGAGCGATTAGCACGGGACATTGCAGAAGCCCGTCGAGATTTACCCGTTATCGTAGCATCCAGTCGATTAGAGCCTAAAAAAAACATATTAGGGCTAGTGCAAGCCTTTGCAATCAGTCCAACACTTCAGGAACGAGCTAACTTGATGTTACTTACAGGGGGACTGGACGATCCCTTACGAGAAGAGGCTAGTGACAGCATAGCTGAAGAGGTATTAGCCCCCATTCGAGAGGTGGTCAAGGAAAACGACTTGTGGGGCAAGATTAGTGCATTTGGCTTGTTAGATCAGTCTCAAGAGTCACTAGCAGCAGCCTATCGGTTTATGGTTAAACGTCGCTCGGTATTCGCGCTGACAGCACTTTACGAACCCTTTGGACTTGCTCCTTTAGAAGCAGCAGTTGCTGGTTTACCAGTGGTAGCAACCAAGAATGGTGGCCCTAGCGAAAGCTTGCGACAGGGAAATAAGCAATATGGCATACTCGTAGACCCAGAAGATCCTGCTGATATTGCACGAGGCTTGGAGCGGGTGCTATGTGATGCTCAGGAGTGGGAGTATTTTGCCCAAGCTGGTCAGCAACGGGTTCTGAAGACGTACAGTTGGGAATCCACTGCTGAAAACTACCTGACTTTGCTTGAGCAGATTCTGTCTTTACCGGAAAACCGCCCTCGCGCTGAACTTCTGCCCATCCATCCCTACTTTCGTAATCCAGAATCACAGACCGATGTTTCTTTGGAAGAATTAAGCGACCTCTACTTTGGAACCAATCAAAAGGTACTAAGCACACCTAGCACTTGAAAAAGTTTAGTAGTTCTGAACCCTATACTTCTCGCTTTGTGCATTTTTAACTCGGAATCGGGTTTGGGGTAAAGATTTTCCCTTTTCCCCAAAACCCGAAAAGTATTGCAACCTACACAGGTTAAGGTTTTTATGCCTAACCCAAGCGTATTGGTTCATATCTGCAACAAGTTAACTTTGAGTTTCAGCCAGAATTGGTAAGCTAATGACAAATTCTGTTCCTTCACCTGGAGTAGAATTTACATTTAGAGTGCCACTGTGTTTTTCTACAACAATAGAATGAGCGATCGCTAATCCTAATCCCGTTCCTTTACCAACACCTTTAGTAGTAAACAAATGCTCAAATATTTTTTCTTTGACTGACTCGCTCATTCCCACCCCATTATCAGCAATCTTTACTTCGACCTGTTGATATTTTAAGGAGGTGGTAATTGTAATTTGATTCGGATTAGCTTTAATATCCTCAAATGTCCGATCTGTATTTGATTCATCCAAGGCATCAATAGAATTCGCTAGGATATTCATAAACACTTGATTTAATTGTCCCGGAAAGCATTCAACTGGTGGCAAGTTACTGTAGTTAGTCACTACCTCAATTGCGGGACGGTGATCATTAGCTTTGAGACGATGTTTTAAAATTAGAATTGTACTATCAATCCCTTCGTGAATGTTAAATGGAACTTTGTAATCTCTATCGGCACGAGAAAAAGTTCGGAGGCTCGTACTAATATTTTCTAGCCTCTCACAGGCCATAGTCATCGAATCAATTATCTTGGGGAAGTCTTCTAATGTATAATCTAAATCAATTTCTTCAGCATGTTTGATGATTTCATCTCCCGGCTCGGAAAACTTTTCTTGATACAGTTTTAAGTGTTCAAAAATATCAAAAAAGGTGGGTTTAGCTTGTTTGAGACTGGCAGCAATAAAGCCCAAAGGATTATTCATTTCGTGAGCCACCCCAGCCACTAAGTTACCCAATGCAGACATTTTTTCGCTTTGGACAATTTGTAATTGAGCTTGTTGCAAATCTTGTAACGCTTGGCCGGCTTGCTGATAAAGTTGGGCATTTTCTAAGGCAATTGCTGCTTGGGAAGATAGTAGGTTAATCACCTGTAAACGATTAGTAGTAAATACCCCTTGATTCAGTTGATTTTCTAGGTAGAGAATCCCCACCAAATGACCTTGATTAATAATGGGCGTACATAATACGCTTTGAGGTTGATGTAAGAGCATATATTCCCCAATGATACCGGGAATATTTGTTTTGCAATTATCTATGATGACAGTTTCTTGAGTATTTTTAACGTAATTGATCAGTTTTATCGGAATATCTTGACAAGCGTCTAGTAGTTGTGAATCAAGAATGGTTTTGACATCAGTCCGAGAATTTGACTGTTGATCGATAAAGGTAATTGCCCGCACTTGCCAAACATCTTCTTGAGGAAGAATTAATACAGATGTTTTTGCACCTGAATTTTCTAGGATAATGCGGGTGAGGCTGCTGATTAGTACGTCTAATTCGATACAACTAGAGATAGTTTGAGCGGCTTTGAGAATGCAGGTCAAATCTAGAGTATCAAAAATATTAGTACTGCTGGTAGCGAAAGTAGATGTACCGACAATAGTGGCTATGCTTTCTAAGGGATTAAAGTTGAATTCTTGCTGTTGCAAAATGGGTTTGAGTAATTTGGGATAGCGTTTTTCCAAGTCATCAGTTTTGGCTTTTGCTCCCCAACGGGCATAGCAGTAATATGCCTGTTGCAGATATCCTTCTGCGGCTTTTTCTTTACTCCATTCTAGGTAAAATTTAGCAGCAAGCTCGTTAGCGATCGCTGTTTCCTGAACATAGTCATTGGCGATCGCTTCTTGGATAGCTATTTCATAGTAATCTGCGGCTTGTACGCGATCGCCAGTTACACGAGCTTGTTCAGCCAAAACTAAATTGTACTTATGCTGATAATTGACTGGCGCATGATTTGCCCATTCTTGCATTTTTACTTGGTTTTCAGCTACTTTCTGGAGATAAAGCTGTTGCTGTGCTTCATTTGCCTGAGAACAAAGAGCTAATAAACTCAAAGATTGATAGAAATTTCGCAAAGGAACAATTAATAAGCCTGCTGCTCCCTGCTCATACTGCTCAAATTTTTGGGAATATTCCCAAGCAGACTCGTATTCGCCAAAAAGATAAGCTAGGAGAGTTTTTGCTAGATAGACATAACAAATACCATTAATATTGTTAGTTGCAATCAAAGTTGGTAACATCTCTTCTTCGTGAAAATGTTTACCAATTAAATAGCAGGGATTAACCGCTTCTCCTTGTAAATTTAAAACTGTCTGCCGCCAGATATTTCCCCAAACTAGAGATACCTCTTGTTTAATTTGCTGCATTAGGTCGCAATATTTATCTGCCTCCAGCACCACATTTTCTAAATTTTCTCCACTCCAAAAGAGAAACTGACTATAGCAATTAGCACAATAACCAACATATTCTAAATTTCCAGTTTCTAACCCACTTTGCAAACCATCTAAAAATAAACCTAATGTGGATTTAATTGAATCTTTCCAGTGTTTAATAAATAGGCTGAATGTGAGGTAAACTCTACTTTTAAGTTCTTTAGTTTGAAAATTATCTAAAAGTTGTATTGCCAGTTTACCAAAGCTATATCCATCTTCAATTGCACCAATACTGCACAAAAATAATCCATAGAGACTGTAAGCTACAGCAGCCTGTGGTGAGTTGCCAGATTGAATACAAATTTTGATCATTGTAAAAATCTTGAGTGGCAGCAACATCGGTTTGGCTATATAAACCGGAGCAAATAAACCCGATAAAATGCGAAGTGCAACTAATTTTTTGGGATCGGTTATTTCTGGCATATCTGCCAATGCTGCAATTGATTGATGAACCAACATTTGTTGCAACTGGTCATATTCATCAAAAATCATTTGAGTATTACCATCTTCAGGTAAGGTCAAATCTAGTAATTGGAGTGCTTCTCTACCTGTAGCTATTGCTTCAATGAATTTATTTTGTGCCGTATAAGACTGGATTTGAATCTCATAAGTACGAACTTTTTCTAATGGAGATTTGGCGTTTTTGAGGATAATCTCTACTAATGATTTTGATGACTCAAAGTTTGTATTCAGATATTCTGCTTCAGCCGCAGATTCGTAAACCGCAAGGGCCAAATCGTAGCTACTTTGCCAAGCATTTATTGGTAATAAAAGCATTGCAACTTTTAAATACTCAACTGCTGTTGCATAAGCAGTTGAGTTTTTGGCTTTACAACCAGCTATTAGATTTAATCGGGCCAGATGTTCTCGTTCGCCAGGTTCTTCCAACAACTCCAATCCGTAATTGAATTGGTTAACGATCGCAAAAATCCCTTCCTCTTGCTGATGCAAAGGTGTATTTTCCAACAACAATCGCCCAATTTGCAGGTGTGTTGACTGTTTTTGTGCTTCTGGAATAAGTGAATAAGCAGCTTGCTGGACGCGATCGTGTAAAAATTTATATACAACCATCTCAGAATGTTCTTGAGTAGTTGCTTGATTTTCTGAATCAACAAAAAACTTATAAACTTCACTTTGCGGCAAAATCAACCCTTCTTGCAAAGCCTTCCACAAACAATCTGCGGTTTCTATCTCCGATTGTTTGGAAACAATCGCTAATGTTTTTAAATCGAATTGATTCCCAATACAAGCAGCTAGCTTCAATTGTTGTTGAGTTGCTTCTGGTAGTCTTCGTAATTGGAAGACCATAAACTCAACAACATCATCTGCTAAAGTTTGCTGATTTATTTGGGAAATATCGCATTGCCAACATCCCTCCACAAAATTGAATTGAATTAGTCGGTCTTGATGTAATGATTTGAGAATCTGAGTTGCAAAAAATGGATTGCCTTGAGCTTTTCGATCAACCAATTGCGAAATAGATAATACCACATTCTCTGTACAATTTAACGTATCTGCTACAAGTTGATTCAATTGTAATTGGTTTAGTGGTTTTAGGGTAAGGCTATTTACAGTTACACTTGTTTTGCGAATTTCATCCAACATCACCATCAACGGATGTGCTGGAAATACTTCATTGTCTCGATACGCACCAATTAACAACAAATATCCCTGATTAGCTTCATTCGTTAATAATTGTATTAGTTTTAATGAAGCCGAATCTACCCACTGTAAGTCATCTAAAAATATTACTAAAGGATGGTCTTTAGTTGTAAATACTTGGAGAAATTTCTGAAATAATAAATTAAATCGGTTTTGGGCGGCGTTACCTGATAACTCTGGTGCAGGGGGCTGTTTGCCAATAATTCTTTCTAATTCAGGAATTACTTCAATGATTACTTGACTATCTTCACCTAATGCTTGAACAATTTTATTTTTCCATTCTTGTATTTTAATACTGCTTTCTGCTAGTAACTGCTCCATAAAATTACGGAAAGCTTGAACAAATGCCGAGAAAGGAATATTCCGATTAAATTGGTCAAATTTGCCTTTGATAAAATAACCGCGTTGACGAACAATAGGTTTATGGACTTCGTTAACAATCGCAGTTTTACCAATTCCAGAAAAACCAGCTACCAATGTTATTTCTGTTGCACCCAGGCTGACATTTTCAAATGCTTTTAGTAGGATTTTTATTTCTAATTCCCGTCCATAGAGTTTATCAGGGATAATAAATCTATCGCACACATCCCGTTGGGCAATTTTGAAATTTTCAATTTTACCTGTTTTATTTAGTTGACCCAAACTCATTTCTAAATCATACTTTAATCCTAATACGCTTTGATAGCGGTCTTCAGCATTTTTTGCCATCAACTTGCTAACTATCTCCGAGATGACAATCGGAATTTGTAAGTTAATTTTATGTACTGAAGAGGCTATTTTAGCAATATGAGAATGTACCAACTCCATTGGGTCATTTGATTGAAAAGGTAACTCACCTGTGAGTAACTCGTAGAAAGTTACACCAAGTGAATAAAAATCTGTTCGGTAGTCAATTCCTCGATTCATTCTCCCTGTTTGTTCTGGAGAAATATAAGCTAGTGTTCCTTCTAATACGTTGGGACTAATTAGGGTTAGTGTTTCCCTTGGTAATAGAGAGGCAATACTAAAGTCGATTAATTTAACTTCTTTGGAATGAGGATTAATTAAAATATTGCTCGGTTTGATGTCTTTATGAATGATGCGCTCAGTATAGAGTATCTCTAAGGTATTGCACAGTGCGATCGCTATTTGTAAAAACTCTTGCAAAGACCCAAAGTTCCGCGTCTGGTTACGAGTAAAATAATCTTTTAGAGAAATGCCACCAAAATCTTCCATCACCAACACATAGCCATTTTGATATGCTTCCAGGCTGTAAGTTTGGACGATCAGGGATGAGTTGAGATTTTTGCCAATGGTGTACTGATTGCGAAACTGTACCAGTTCATTAAAGGTGGGATATGAATTTTTCAGCAGTTTGATCGCTACAGGTAATGAGTCACTTTCTCGATACCCACGATAAACAATGGTTCTCAAACCATTGTAGATTTCTTCAATGACTTGATATTTGGGAATACTAACCTGAGTGCTGAACATACTGCTAAATCCTAGTGATTTCTCAGTTTATTGTTCCCAAATTAGTAACGTTACACTAAGGTTAATTGCTAAAGATTACAGTTTCATAGTCTGACTAGTAGTTCATGTCATTAGTTTTGATGGGTTGCGAGATCCCCAACTTCTTTAATCAATCCATTACAGCTAAGACAGCTTTCGGCAACAACTTATCTTTAAACCAAACAATTCTGGCGGGAACATCATTTAATTTTACTCCCGCCTTTTCTAAATTAAGTCGTTCAGAAATTGCCAAAATTAGGTCATCACGTCCAGCCCGCCGCACCTGAGAAAATTTCTTTTGTAAATATTCTGGCCGCCAATAACCAACAATTTCTAATAAGAAAGTGCGTCCATCAGAATGCACTAAGCGAAAATCGGGAATCATCACACTACCGGGAATTGGGATCAAATCAACTTCTCGCTCTAATGCCCAACCGCTTTTCAAAGCATCCCACTTATCAGCAAAGGATGCTTCTAACATACTATCGTAAGGCTTGCCGGGCGGATAGTGGGATACTAAACCACATTCAGAATTGAGGGTAAAACGTCCAGTTTTCCAAGTATTTGTATAAGCGTCGCGGGTTTGGAGAATAGAAGAAAGACTCCATTTAGTAACGTGAAGTAAAGCCGGAATTAGTTTAGCGATCGCTAACCCATATCGTGTACTAGGATTAAACAAACTCGTCGGCCCGTCAATGGTAATGGTAAACCCGTGGTCAGCATCACCTTCAATATAAGCCATCAATTGAAACAACTTCAGATAGCGAAATAACAGCTTATATTCACCCGGAACATTCCGATGAGCATTTAACACCAGTTTACTGGCCTTATAAAATACACCCTGCACCTGAGATAAGTTATATCGATTTAACAAATCTGGCGCTGTTGGTGCATCAAAAACTGTCAAAATTTTATTTTCAGATAAATCAGCATATAGTCCATTCCGAACCTGTTCTAGTAAAACTTCCCGTTTAAGTTCTTGAGTTAACTCATCAGCAATTTTACTCAGAGTAGCTTGGGTTGATTCTCGACTAGAAACAGACTTTGCAGCCAACGAAAACACCCGTTCTCTTAACATCTGTGGTTCCAAAGGACTAACCACCTCAAAAGTGCAAAAACTGCTTTTGAGAATATAAGCTAACCCTCGCTTCACCCGATAATCTGTAGAATCTCCTTCAAAATCAGTCAGTTGTCGCTCAAGCACACCCTGAGTCTTCCCCACTGCTGATTGAAAATAATTAATTAACTCAATCGCCAACTCCGAAGTTTTTTGATCAATCTTCAGTCTCTTCGGGATGATCTCCTCCCCGTTTTGGCGATGCATCAGTAAGTCTGTCGGTAACATCTGAATTTTGGATTTTAGATTTAGAACTTCCCGTTGAATAATTAATTTCTAACTGTTCCGCAGCCTTCAAACTCCTTTCCTTCTCACTCCCATACACAACCTCTAACTTCCCCTTCTTCTCCTCTTCCTCTCTGCGTCCTCCGCGCCTCTGCGGTTCGTCTTTTCTCTCCCCTCTCCGCCTAGCCGAAGTCCCCTCCTCACTCGTATCCTCCGCCACCACCTCATACAAAATCGCCTGCTTATTCTCAATATTCCCCTTCCGTAAAATCCTCCCCAATCGCTGAGTATACTCCCTAGCCGAACCTGTTCCCGATAAAATAATTGCAACAGTTGCCGCCGGTACATCAACCCCTTCATTCAAAACATGAGAAGCAACCAAAGTATTATATTTACCCTCTCGAAACTTAGTTAATATCTCATGCCGTTCCTTCACAGGAGTTTGATGAGTAATAGCCGGAATTAGCAACTCTTGAGAAATGCGGTAAACCGTTGCATTATCAGCAGTAAAAATCAAAATTCTTGCCGGATAATGTTCTGCCAATAAATTAATCAGAATTCGCAACTTCCCATCAGTCCCTAAAGCAATATCTTTCGCTTCTCGGTGCGCTAACATCGCTCTCCGTCCAGATTGCGATCTAGCACTCATTTGCACGAACATTTGCCAACCTTGTAGACTCCCCAAAGAAATCTTCGATTGCTTCAAAAAGTCATTGCGGGTTTGAATTAACTGGTTGTATCTTTCCCGCTCAAGTTGCGATAACTTTACCTTAATTTGGACAATTTCATGCTCTGCTAATGCCTTCCCCGCCAAATCTTCAGCGCGTTTGCGATATACTTCTTGGCCAATCAGAATATTTAACTCAGCGTGTTTACCATCGGTGCGTTCTGGTGTAGCAGAGAGTCCCAGACGATAAGGTGCGATCGCATATTCAGCGATAACCCGATTAAAATCTGTCGGTAAATGATGGCATTCATCAAAAACAATCAGCGCATATTGATTTCCCAACGTCTCAGCGTGAATTGCTGCACTATCATAAGTTGCAACTAAGATAGCTGTTCTATCCCGCGAACCACCTCCCAGCAATCCCACCTCAGCATCGGGGAAAGCCGCTACCAAATGTGCATACCACTGATGCATTAAATCTAGAGTTGGCACCACAATTAGCGTCGTGCGCGGCGTTGATTGCATCGCCATTTGTGCTAAATAAGTCTTTCCCGCCGCCGTGGGAAGCACAACCACCCCTTGTCTACCCGCCAGTTTCCAAGCCGCTAACGCCTCAGTCTGGTGGGGATAGGGTTCCATTTCCAAAGTGGGAACCAAATCTACAGGATAAAATTGCTTGGCCTCATCGATAAAATTCACATCTTCCGCTTGTAGTGCTTCTACTAGCGATCGGTATCTAATTGCTGGAATGCGGAATTTTTCAACTCTATCATCCCACGTAGCATAATCCATCCAACCTTTGCCGCGTGGTGGTGGATGCAAAATTAATGTGCCACGATCAAAATTTAGTGTAGGGGTACGAGCCATTTATGGGAATTGGGGATTGGGGATTGGGGATTGGGAATTGGGATTAGGTTACAGGTGACAGGTGATAGGGAATAATCTGTACCCTGTAACCTGTACCCTATTCCCTTCTTTACTCCCTAGTCCCTTGATTACTAATAACGCAAAAAGTGCATGATTCATCCAAGTCACTCAGATAAAACCCAACTAGATGCGCTCATTAGTCACGGAATGTCCAATCGGCAAACCAACAATAACCTTGCCGAATCCTATAAAGAACAGCGACAGAGCTTTCTATTGAAACGGCTGCAATTGCAGGCGCAGATTATGCTGGTAGCTGGCTTGACTTTAATCGCTTTTTTCCTTTGGGCAAATTCATATCTAGAAGCCAAGATATACGCTTTTAAAATTGGGATTGTAGTAGAATTATTCACTCTTATTTGTTGGGGTTTATGTAAAACTCCTATCGGTCGTCGCCATCCTGATTTAATTTTTTTGAGTTTATGCTGGGCTGTAACTTGTGTTGTCCAAATTGATATAGCTTTACTGTTTAATAATCTGGAACCTAAAAGCAATATTTGGACTCTGATGTTTCTCACTCAGGCGACAATTATACCAGTTCAATGGTGGATGCATTTAATATCTCAATCCGGAACAATAATTTGCTATTTAACCTTATATTTATTATATAATCCTATCTTGAAGAATCCATCAGCCTTTTATGCTGAACAAGGATTATATTTCTTTTGGACTTGCCTCATTTGTGTATTTTCTGTATTTTTATACGAACGCTTGCGAAAAAAAGAATTTTATGCACGTAAAGCAATGGAACTGGCGCAGCAAAAATCGGAACGGCTGCTACTAAATATTCTGCCAGGTATGATTGCAGAACAATTAAAACAACAGCCTACAACTATTGCTGATAGTTTTATGGAAGTTACGGTATTATTTGCCGATATTGTTGGTTTTACAGAGCTTTCAGCTCGTACATCTCCTACGGAATTAGTTGAGTTCTTAAATACAATATTCTGTTTGTTTGACCAGTTAGCAGAACTTCATGGAGTAGAGAAAATCAAGACTATTGGCGACGCATATATGGCTGTTGCCGGATTGCCTCAGTCTAACGATCATGCTTCAGCAATAGCTAATATGGCGTTAGATATGCTAAATGATATAGCTATCTTTAATGCAGAAAATAATCAATTATTTAGCATCCGTATTGGCATTAGTACAGGGCCAGTTGTAGCGGGAGTGATTGGTCTGAAAAAGTTTGCTTACGATCTCTGGGGAGATACAGTAAATACTGTTAGTAGAATGGAATCACATGAAATAGTCGGTAGTATCCAGGTCTGTGAAGCAACTTCTCAGCTTTTAAAAGATAAATACTTATTCGATAAACGAGGTTTGATTCAGGTTAAAGGCAAAGGAGAAATGATGACTTATATCCTAAAATAAGTTAATTTTTAAAATTAATTATAGCTATGCTGTTTGACGGATATAGAGAAATATAAAATATATAATTAGAGCGATAAATCTTAGCTATTTAACCTCTGCTAAAACTAAGCTTTAATCCTTTAGATAGATTCACAGCAAATAACTGCTTTAATGTATATTATTTCGATGCATAATAAATATTGAGCGATGTCTACGACGGGCTGTGACGCTCTCTACGAGACGCTAGAAGCGAACGCAGACTGGCTAACGCATCGCATTCTCTAGCTGATTTTGGGAATAATCCTTTAGCTAGCTGCATAAAAGGAGAAGCCACATTGAAAGGAACACGTTCCCTTCTAGCACCCTATGCTGTTGCACTATTGGCTGTTGGTAGCGCATTGCTACTAACACTATTGCTACAGCCACTACTAAAACCAACTATTTTCCTACTGTTTTTTGCTGCCGTGGCGGTTAGTGCTTGGTATGGTGGTATGGAAGCAGGTTTGCTGGCTACTGCTTTGTCTACTTTAGCCGTTAGCTATTTTTTCTTAGAGCCAGTGTTTTCGCTCTTGGTTGCAAGTCTAGACAACATAAGACGGTTAGGCTTGTTTGTCTTGGTGACAACATTTATCAGCTTGCTCAACTCAGAGTTACGCACTGCCAAACAACATCTTCAAATGAGTTTGCAGAAGTTAAAAGTGAGTGAGGCAAAGTTTAGAAGGTTGGTAGAGTCCAACATTATTGGGGTAATTGTAGCCAATATGGACGGAGCGATCGCAGAAGCTAATGATGCTTTTTTACGAATGGTAGGTTATTCGCAAGAAGATTTACTTGCAGGGCGGGTTCGATGGCGCGACATGATCCCACCAAAATATATTGAAGCAAACAACAGTGCGATCGCAGAACTCAAAGCCAAAGGTGTGTGTCAGCCCTTTGAGAACGAATACATCCGCAAAGATCAAAGCTGCGTTTCCATCCTGCTAGGTTCTGCTTTGTTAGAAAATAATTCTAACGATATTATCTCTTTTGTCCTTGATTTAAGCGAACGCAAACAGGTAGAGCTTGCCCTATGCCAAAGCGAAGAACGCTACCGCGCTTTTTTAGAGCAGAGTTCAGAAGGTATTTGGTGCATTGAACTAGAAGTACCAATTTCAGAGGACTGTCCAGAAGATGAACAAATTCAACATTTTTATCAATATGTTTACTTAGCCGAATGCAACAATGTGATGGCACAGATGTATGGCTGTTCTCGTGCCGAAGAAATTATCAACGCCAGACTAGGAGATTTTCTCATTGCCTCCGATCCACATAATATTGCATACCTGCGTAATTTTATCCGTTCTAACTACCGATTAATCGATGCAGAGTCTCACGAAATAGATAAGCAAGGTAATTCCAAATATTTTTTGAATAATCTAGTGGGAATTGTCGAAAATGGGCTTTTAGTCAGAGCGTGGGGAACTCAACGCGATATCACAGAACGCAAACGAGCAGAAGCAGCACTACATCAACGAGAAGATCAACTGCGGCTAATTACAAATGCTGTGCCCGTCCAGATTTCTTATGTTGATTCCCAGCAGAGTTATCGCTTTAATAACAAGGGATATGAAGACTGGTTTGGGCTTCCCGCTTCCGAAATTTATGGTAAACACATTAGAGAAATTCTGGGAGAGTCGGTTTATCAGTCAATTCTTCCTTATGTAGAAGCAGTACTTTCTGGAGAGGAAGTCACTTATGAAACCCAATTACCTCATAAAGATGGCACAAACCATTACATAAATGTAAGTTACGTTCCCCAGTTTAGTGAGCAAGGAAAAGTTGAAGGATTTGTTGCCCTAATCACAGATATTACACTTCACAAGTTAGCAGAATTCGCTCTAAAACAGAGCGAGAAACGGTTAAAGACACTCACCGAAAAAGTCCGCATAATTCCTTGGGAGGTGAATGCCACTAACGGAAATTTTACTTATGTAGGACCGCAAACCGTTGAGATTCTTGGCTATCCATTATCAGACTGGTACATCGATGATTTCTGGGCAAAACATATACATCCAGAAGATCGCGAGTGGGTTATTCAATATTGCCAAGAATCTTCGCTGTCACTGAATAATTACGAATTTGAATACAGAATGTTGGCTGCTGATGGCAGAGTTGTGTGGCTGTATGACATTGTTAATGTTGTGCGGGATGAGAATGGGCCACAGCTACTACATGGATTTATGCTCGATATTACCGATCGCAAGCAAGCAGAGCAAGAACGCGAACAACTGCTTGAACGCGAACAAGCAGCACGCGCTGATGCAGAAGCAGCAAACCGAATGAAGGATGAGTTTCTCGCCACCCTCTCCCACGAACTCCGCACACCCTTAAACGCCATATTGGGTTGGACGCAGCTACTAAGAAATCGCAAGTTTGATGAGGCTACTACTGCGCGGGCGCTAGAAACAATTGAGCGTAACACTAAATCCCTGACGCAACTAATCGAAGATGTCCTAGATGTGTCACGGATTATTAGAGGTACACTTCATCTCAGTATCCATCGGATAAAACTTGTACCACTTGTAGAGGCGGCAATTGATACTGTGCGCCCAGCAGCTGAGGCTAAAGAGATTAACATCAAGTGTAGATTTGATCCTGAAATTGGGGTAGTTGTGGGTGATACCAACCGCTTGCAACAGGTTGTGTGGAACTTGCTCTCAAACGCCGTCAAGTTTACACCCAAGGGCGGAAGAGTTGATGTGCAATTAGAGCGGATTGAATCTTCCGTGCAAATTCGAGTGAGTGATACGGGAGCGGGAATTGCTGCCGAATTCCTCCCCCATGTATTTGAACGCTTTCGTCAAGCTGACAGTTCCAGCACGCGATCGCATGGCGGACTAGGATTAGGGTTAGCGATCGTCCGTCACTTGGTAGAATTACACGGTGGCACAGTCTCTGTGGAAAGTCTAGGAATTGGACATGGAGCGACATTCATTGTCAATCTGCCGATGAAAGCCGTTTATGTAGAGGCTAATACAGCAGAGCAGCTTTCATCTCTGGTGGATGTCCCAAAGGCTAATAATTACCTGCCCAGGCTAGATGACTTGCGAGTGCTAATTGTCGATGATGAAGCAGACGCGCGTCATTTACTCACCACCATTCTGGGACAGTATGGGGCGCAAGTCATAGCAGCAGCATCTGCTTGTGAAGCCCTGCTTGCTTTGCAACAATTTCACCCCCATATAATGGTGAGCGATATCGGTATGCCACAACAAGATGGCTACGCACTAATTCGTCAAGTGAGGGCGCTACCAACAGATCAAGGAGGGCGGATTCCAGCAGTAGCGCTGACAGCCTATGCTAGGGCAGAAGATCGCACGCAAGCGTTGTTAGCAGGCTTTCAACTCCACGTCCCCAAGCCAGTAAATCCCGCCGAGTTAGCAGTTGTAGTTGCCAACCTCACCGGACGCACTTGAAGAATTAAAAATTAAAAATTAAAAAGTAAAAATTCAAGATGAATTTAATATTTCTTTTGCTTTTTACTTTTGCCTTGTTTAATGAATTTTTATAATGGTTTACGAGTATTAAAGGCTTATGAATGAGCCTTTAATACTCGTAAACGGAGTTCAAAGGTGGATTCATCCGGTTCAAATACTCGGCGACGGAGTTTTCCTGATTATCCTGCGATCGTAAATAGACCATACTGTAGGGGTACAGCCAATACAGTTCGGATAAGCATTTTTCACTTTCCTTGTGTCTGGATAAAGGGTAAGGGGTAAAGGGGAAAGGATGTATTCAAAACCTTTTCCCTTTCCCCTTTACCCTTTAACCGAACCGTATTGGGGGTACAGCAATGCTCATTGGTGTCAACTTAAGTTCTAACGCTTATCCCACAAGCGTTTTACCCCTCCCTAACCCTCCCCTTGTAAAGTGGAGGGTTAGAGGGGGTGAGAAGGACTTGTGTGTACACCCTAGCCCCGACACGGAGAGAGGCTTAATCAGCGAACTGAGGTTAAACTTTCGCTGCCGTAGCACCTGGTAAACTGACTTTCAACCGCTTAAACATCGCTTCTCTTGCTTGTGCAGCGAGGCTATCGTCAAAAGGTTTTAAGGTAATTTCCTGCTGATACTTTAGCCGTAATGCTGTTTGAATTAACCAATCGGCGACAAAGGGATTTTTCGGTAACAAAGGGCCGTGGGAATAAGTAGCGATCGCATTCTGATAAAATGCACCTTCTGTCCCATCTTCACCATTATTTCCCAAACCGTATACCACGCGCCCTAAAGCTTCCACTTTTCCCAGTTTGGTACGTCCGCCGTGATTTTCAAAGCCTACCAAATACGGTGTAGTACCAGTCATCTCTTTTAAATCTTGCGCTAGGCGTGAAGCTGTCACTTCAATTACCAAGTTACCAATACAGCGCTTAGTATTTTCACCAGGATGAACCGAGACTAAATCGAGTATTCCCAAACCATCAATCCGTTGTCCTAAGCCTGGTTCATAATAATGTCCCAGTAATTGGGGAGAACCACAGGTAAATACTCCCGGTGTTCCATTTTCGATTTTCTCGCGCATTGCATCAGCTTTCGCACCTTGCAAATCACGCATGACAATTTCTTGCTGACGATCTTGTGCGCCACCACCAACTATGACATCTACAGTTTTAATATCTGCGGCTGTGGCATTTTGATCTAGAGGTAACACTTTAACATCGTATCCCCGCCACTCGGCGCGACGTTCTATAGTAATTACATTACCGCGATCGCCATAGGTACTCATCAGCGTCGGATAAAGCCAACCTATTGTTAATTCCAAATTTTGAGAACTCATAAATTTTGGGAATGGGGAATTGGGACGAGAATAACTACTAACGAATGACGAATGACAAATTTAAAGAATTTTACGCCCAGTAAGAACTTCTCGTACTTCTAGCATGGCTGAGTAGGTGGGCAGAATATGCAGAGTTTCATTCTCTGGTGTATGCTCTAATGCAATTGCGATTGCTTGTCGCAAATCTTCTTCCACAATTAAATTTAAGTTACTCTCAAGGGACTTTTGGCTGTAACGTAAACGTAGTGCCATATCGTAGACGCGATCGCCACTCACTACTAAAGTCCCGCCGCGTTCGACTAATTTCTCGGTATCTACGTCCCAAATCCAGGATACATCAGTGCCATCGGGTGTACGATCGTTCAATACCAGCAGTGTGGTTTTATCTGTGCTTTGAGTTACTACGCGAATGGTTTCATTCGTCCCTACGGGATTTTTTGATAACAATATTCGCACTCGTTTACTGTTAATTACTAAATCTTCTGCACGACCAAAGGCAGCTTGGAAGTTGTTAATAGTGTCTCTGATTGTTACTTCATCAACTCCTAGCTCAATAGCCGCAGTAACAGCAGCTAAAGTATTATATTTGTTGTACAAACCAACCAGAATTTGTGACCATTCACTACTTTCTAGAGTCGGTTTACTTTTAGTGAAACCACACTTGGGACAAGTGAAATCTCCCAAATGAGACAAATAGACACCCTTGTAATCTAGAGAATGTCCACATTTGGGGCAATAGATAGAATCAACAGCATGAGGAATAGCTTCTAGATAGTGTTCTGGTTCATTTAAGCCAAAGAATAACACTCGTTGCGGTAACTGCTGACCAAGGTTAGATAAAGTTGGGTCATCAGCATTAGGAATTACCACCGTTTCTGTTGGTAGGGTAGAAATAACTTTTGTCCAACGTTTACTAATTGTATCTACTTCGCCGTACCTATCAAGCTGGTCGCGGAACAAGTTTAAACAGAGAATAATTCGCGGCTGGAGTGGCTTTAATACTCTTGGTACAATATTTTCATCCACTTCCAAAATGGCGTAATCAGTATTTAGCGTGCCTAGTAAGTTGGTGCTTTCTAACAGCGCTGTCATCAAGCCATTTTCTAGATTTGCACCTGTAGAATTATGAGTGACGCGAAAACCCTTGCGCTCTAGGATTGTGCATAAAAGCAGGGCTGTAGTGGTTTTGCCGTTAGTACCAGCAATTAAAATCACTCCATTTTTAACTTGCTGACTCAATAATTGTAAAAGTCGGGGTTCAATGCGACGAGCAATCGAGCCTGGTAATACACTAGCAGCACCCAGACGGAGCGATCGCACTATAAACGTCACACTTTTTGCCACTGACACTGCGAAACCCAATCGCAGCCTATCTATGAATTGAATTTTGTTTCCCACATCTGTACCCTAGTCTTCTGGCGTTGCTAATTGAAAGTATTTAATTGCAAATTTAATATGCGTGAGTTTAGCGAATCCTGACTGAAAAAGCCAGCTTCTTAATTTTGAGGTAGGGGGAAGGGGCAGGCTTTCAAGAGCAGGTTTTTATTTTTTAGGCAGAAGAGAAGTAGAGATTAGTAGTCCAAGGTTGAGGGAAAAAGTGACCAAAAGGAGAGGCTGACCCAATAACAAAGCAACGATAACTTTGATGAAACCACGACGGAAACAACTCAAAAGGCGTGTGGGTTGGAGAGCAGGCGGTAAATTATGTGCCACATAATTTGCTGCTTCGTCATCATTCCCAGATTCAAAACTCCACATTGCCAGTACCTTCGCCTGTGGCTGACTTAAGTGTGGTAGCTTTGCGCTAACGATCGCTATCCAGCTGTTTAAACCTGAATACTCGTTCATGACCTGCTTTATGTCACGATGTTTTATTCTATCTTCTACCCTTTTCTAAAAACCTGCCCTTGAAAGCTCATCCCCCCACTCTGTCTACTATTACAAGAGGTAAAGATTAAGTAGCAACTTTAGCAACTGCGGAGACAATGTAGAGTATCTCCTAGTAATTTAGCAAAGTTATAAGCATTGGAGCAAAGCAAATGAATGCTAAACTGATCGCTTTCTCTGGCTTTGTGACGGTATTTTTGGGTGCAGGAATTGGTTTTATTGCTGCTAATTTACTTCCTTGCCCCTACACGAGTCAAATGTATCAAGATTTGGAGCAAAAATACGTCCTTGTAGGTGCAGTTGCTGGTTTGCTAATTGGTTCTAGTCAGGAAATGATTAGAGAACTCAAGCAAGAGCGGGATGCGGAAGAAGACTTGCTCCAGGATTTAAATAAAGCTATTCACTCAAGTAAAAACCCAAAAAATTATTGAGATGTTAGAGGTTGTTTGAAAAGTGTTTTGCTGTAACTTTGAGATAAACCAGAAAGCCCTCATGTAGAGACGTGATTTATCGCGTCTAAAAGACTGATACGTTAGAGAGACGCGATTTACCGCCGTCTCTACAGAGAATGTACTCGTCAATCCTTATTTACATAGGTAGAATACCCTCCGGCTACTCCGTTGGAGAACTTGTAGAGTAGCCGCTTTACGTCAATTGCCCAATTGCCCCTACAATGAGATATTTTTTTGTTGGAATGTCCCTAAATAAGAGTCTGAAACTCTCTTCAATTCTCTAAAAGAGGCTGCGCGAACAATTTTAAATTAGTTAATAGTTTTGTTAAATTAGCGGTAGCAGAGTTATAAATTAAAAGCTTTCTTCAAATTTTCTGGCTGCGTTACTGCCAAATATTGAGCCGACATTTCCGGTGTGAGTAGTTCTATCATGACTGTATTTTCCAGCCAGAACTCAATAACATCAAAAAAAGAATTGCGGTTACAACGTAACACTTTCCAACCTTCACGTTTACCAATCAACTCAATTTTTTCTTGACTAGAAGAAACTGAAATTGCTGCATGAGTAGCTGTGAACCCAGAAGAAGTAGGATTTTCTGCAAATGTACACTGCTTATCTCCTTCACCAGGCATTAGCTGAGTTTTTAACGGGTACACTTCAATCCCTGTTCCATATTCGTCAAGTGGAAAAACCATATAGCTGCCTGGGTGAGGGAAAAAGGGAAAAGCTTGGCCATTCAAGACTTCAGCTAAAACCTCGGCAACGTGCTGGGGGTTTTTAACAGAAATAGATATGTGATGAATCATACTTAATTACCTCGTAACCCTTAATCATAATGAGGCTTATAAATTTTTTGTTTTGTGGAGTGCTTATCTTCCACGAGCAGCTTAATTATCTTTCATTCCATTTTAATTAATTTATGCAGAGAATAAAACAAATTTCCTTTTGATTGAATTTGGAAAACCTTGCTTATATTCCTCTATCCTAGTAAGTGATGGCTTACACATGAGTCTTGTAGAGTTATCACAGACGCTTTTATATCCTCTCAACTCACGCTGCGTTACAATCTATCACTATCATTTATGGTAATACTCGATCAAACTACTAAAAAATCCTAACCTGGCAAAGATATACACGACATGTAGGCACAATTCATGTAGACGCAAAGCGTCTTTTCGTAGGGTATTGCCCCTATCTGAAAGTCTTTCTTTTCAGCTATTGTTTACGTAAGTAAGTTGGCACAATAAAATCAAAATATGTAAAAAAAATGAACTAAGCTAAAACCTTTGTATCTATTGACTGTAGCAAGATTGCCTTTTGCCTTATCCCAACGACAATTATTTCCGCCCACTTACTTAAACTCTGTATTTGATAATTACACTTCAATATGAGATACCAAGTAGGAGGTAGTCTCCGCAGTGACGATCCCACGTATGTTATCCGTGACGCAGACGAAAAACTTTATACTAGCCTGAAAGCTGGGGATTTTTGTTACGTTTTCAACTCTCGCCAGATGGGTAAGTCATCCTTACTACAGCGCACCAGTTATCGTCTTAGAGAAGAAGGCTATAGCTGTGTTTATTTGGATATGACCATCTTAGGTATTGAGGATACTACACCAGAACAGTGGTACAAAGGCATCATTATCAGCTTGTTCTACAGCTTAAATTTAGCAGAACAGATCAACTTTAAACGTTGGTGGGAGACGCAAAAAGGTATTTCCTCAGTACAAAAACTACACTCTTTTGTTGAAGAAGTTTTACTACCAAACGCCAAAGCCGAACGCATTTTCATCTTTATTGATGAGATTGATAGCCTACTTAGTTTAAGTTTCCCAATTAACGACTTTTTTGCTTGGATTCGTCAATGCTATAATCAGCGACCAGAGAATTCAAACTTTAATCGCTTGGGATTTGCACTATTTGGTGTAGCTAGTCCTTCCGACCTCATCGCTGATAAAGGCCGCACACCCTTTAACCTTGGTAAAGCAATTGAGTTACACGGCTTTCAACTCTATGAAGCTACTCCTCTGCTTCAAGGAGTAAAGGAAGTAGTTAGTCAACCACAAGTAATACTGCAAGAAATTATTCATTGGACAGAGGGACAACCGTTTCTCACACAAAAACTTTGTAACTTAGTTATTCAAATTGCTGCTGAAAATGCTACAGGAATGATTAGCCTCATTCCAGGTACAGAAGCATTTTGGATTGAGCAATTAGTGAAAACGCATATTATTCAAAATTGGCAATCACAAGACGAACCAGAACATCTACGTACTATAAGAGATCGCCTATTATTCAACGACCAACGAGCAGGGCGGTTATTAGGTATTTATCAGAAGGTGTTGCAAGCAGAGGAGCAGTCTAGTAGTGGAGGCTTTCCCCAGAAGGAAATGTCATCAAGTACGAGAGAAGAGTTTTTCTCTCTGCCTGATCTTCCTGTTCCGATTGATGATAGTCGAGAACAAGCAGAACTTTTGTTATCTGGTTTGGTAGAGAAACACAACGGCTATCTCAAAATTAAAAATCCTATCTATCGGAGTGTTTTCAATGCTGAATGGGTGTTAAAACAATTAGACAATCTCCGCCCTTATTCGCAGACATTCAATGCTTGGGTAGCATCAGGGTATAAAGATGAATCGCGTTTATTGCGAGGACAGGCTCTCAAAGATACTCAAAATTGGATACAGGGCAAAAGTCTAAGCGATTGGGATTATCAATTTTTAGCTGCAAGTCAAGAATGCGAACAGCGCGAAGTACAAACAGCATTAGAGGCAGCACGGGCGAAAGAGGTAGAAGCACGACTAGCACAAGAGCAAAAAACTGCTAAATTTCAAAGGTTCTTGCTAGTTGCAGTGTGTATTGGTTTGCTCGTCTCCAGCATTTTGGGGGTGGGAAGTTTCATTATGTATCGTCAAACCAAAAAAAGCGAAAATCAAGCTAAGAGCAGCGAAATTCGAGCGCTTGTATCTTCTTCTGCTGGACTGTTTGCTTCCCAACGGAGATTGGATGCAGTTGTAGAAGCAATCAAAGCCAAAGACAGACTGCACAAGCTAGGAACAGCTAACTCAAATCTTGCACCTCTAGTTGAAAACGCACTCAGACAAGCAGTTTATGGAGTAGATGAATACAATCGATTTTCCGGCCATACAGCAAGTGTTATGGCTGTAGATGTTAGTCCTGATAGTTCTTTAATTGCCTCAGCCAGTATAGATAATACAGTTAAGCTTTGGCGACGTGATGGTACGGAAGTTGCAACTCTCAAAGGTCATAAGGGAGCAGTTAGGGCAGTAGATTTTAGTTCTGACGGTCAAATACTGGCCTCGGTGGGTGAAGATGGCACTATTAAACTCTGGAAGCTAGATGGTACTCTGCTCAAAACTTTTAAAGGTCACACCGCTTCAGTCTGGGGAGTAGCATTTAGTCCTGATGGCCAGTTCCTCGCCTCTGCTAGTTGGGACGCAACAGTGAAACTCTGGAAGCGAGATGGTACTTTGCTCAAGACATTCCAAGGTTCTAAAGGTGCGTTTTGGGGAGTCGCTTTTAGTCCTGATGGCCAGACTATTGCTGCCACTAGTTTAGACAGGACAGTAAAACTCTGGAAACGAGATAATTCAGGCTGGCAAAACGCCAAGCCTGTACAAACTCTCCAAGGTCACACTGCTTGGGTTGTAGGAATAGCTTTCAGCCCTGACGGACAGACTATTGCTTCAGCGAGTGAAGACAGAACTGTGAAACTTTGGCGGCGAGACAGCATAAGTAAAAGCTACCGCCTTGATAAAACTCTGCAAGGGCATGATGCCGGAATTTCGGGGGTAGCATTTAGTCCCGATGGCCAGACTATTGCAAGTGCGAGTCTCGACAAAACGATTAGACTTTGGAATATTGATGGTACAGAACTGAGGACACTTAGAGGGCACAGTGCATCAGTTTGGGGTGTAACTTTTAGTCCAGATGGTAGCTTTATTGCTTCGGCAGGTGCAGAAAACGTTGTCAGGCTCTGGCAAAGTCAAAATCCATTTCAAAAGTCTATCATTGCACATAAGGCGGGGATTTGGTCAATAGCGATCGCCTCTGACAGTTCAACTATCGCTACCACCAGCCACGAAAATATGGTGAAATTTTGGAGTCGTCAAGGCAAATTGCTCAAAACTATCACTGAATCCAAGGGCGAAGTCTCCGAAGTTTCATTCAGTGGCGATGACAAGTTAATCGCGCTTTTCACTTCCGATGATTCGGTAAAAATCAAGAAGCGAGATGGCACTTTAATTGCTAGTTACAAATATCTTCACAGCAAAGTGACATCAGGGGTGTTGAGTCCTGACGGGCAAACAATTGCAATGGCGGGTGTTGACAAAAATGTTCAGATATGGAGACGTGATCGCCTCTGGCGGGGCGTAGCCCATCGCGCCGCGACTTTGCAGATCTTCAAAGGACATCAGGCGGAAGTTTGGCACGTCGTATTTAGTCCAGACAGTCGGCTCGTTGGTTCAGCTAGCGGTGACACTACTGCTAAGTTGTGGACGCTTGACGGCAATTTGTTTAGAACCCTTGTAGGACACTCGGCGGCAGTATGGAGAGTTGTTTTTAGCCAAGATAATAAAATGCTAGCTACTGGAAGTGCTGACAACACCGTTAAGTTGTGGACGTTAGACGGCAAGTTATTGAATACACTCAAAGGTCATAAAGCTGGGATTTGGGGAATTGCATTTACTCCTGATGGAAAAATTGTTGCTTCTGGCAGCGTCGATGCCAGCATCAAACTTTGGAAGCTAGATGGTACGGAAGTAACAACCCTCACCGGACATACCGCAGCGATTAGGGTGGTTGCGATCAGCCCTGATGGAACTTTGCTTGTTTCAGGAGGTGATGACAACACACTCATTCTGTGGAATTTGCCGCGAATTCTTAATCTAGATGTACTGAATTATGGTTGCACTCTGGTGCAGGATTATTTGAAAACTAACACCGCAGTGGAAGAGGGCGATCGCTCCCTTTGTAATATGCCAAATAAATAATTTCTCTCGTTGGGGTGGATTTTTATTGATGCGGTCGCGTTTCTTCTACAACATTCTTTTGTATTGGGGACTTCCAAGAAATAAATTACCCAAATAAACGTAGACGCTTCTCTACGAGACGCTACGCGAACGGCTTGCCGCAGGCTACCACAGAGGCACAGAGAACACAGAGGAATGAGGAGGAGAGAGTTTTTTCGCCAGTTTTTTGGATATTTTTTTATTTGGAAGTCCCTTATATAGCAATACGGTTCAGTTAAGACTAAAACTTTGTTATCTAAGTCAATTTTTTAACGAACCGCCAAGGCGCAGAGGACGCAGAGAGAAGAAAGAGAAGGAAAAAATTGCTTAACTGAACTGTATTGCCTTATATAGAAAATTTTTACTATCCACTAATTATGCAATTTGTCAAGTAGCCATGCCAAAGCACCTTCAACATCACTAACTTGCTCTCCTGGCGGTATGGCTGGACGATTTACCATCACAACCTTCACGCCCAGTTCTCGCGCTGCAATAATCTTGGGCTTTGTGGCTTCGCCACCGCTATTTTTACTGACTATGGTATCAATCTTGTTATCAATCAGGATTTGCCTTTCATTATTGAGGGTAAAGGGCCCGCGATCGCACAATACCATCCCCGGTGGTACTAAGGCATCCTCAACAGGAGGGTCAATCATCCGCATCAAGAACCAAATTTCCTCTAAGTGAGCAAAGGCGGCGAGTTCTTGTCTACCAACCGTCAAAAATACCCGATGTGCTTGGTTTTGCAGTGATGCGGCGGCGGCTTCAACGCTATCAACTTCCATCCAGCGATCGCCACTTTCTTTTTCCCAAGGCGGGCGTATTAACATCAGACGGGGTACTCCGACTTCATTTGCAGCATCTGCCGCATTAAAAGAAATTTGACTAGCAAAAGGATGCGTTGCATCAATTAATAAGTCGATTTGCATTACTCGCAGATAGCTAGCCAATCCAGCCACACCACCAAAGCCTCCAACCCGTAAATCGCCCAACGGAACTGATGGTTCACGGGTGCGACCTGCTAAAGACGTAATTGCATCTAATCCTTGGATAGTTGCAACTCTAGCAGCCAGTTCTGCGGCATCTCCTGTACCACCCAGAATCAAAACGCGCATTAGTAAGATAAAGGTGGAATCTTTGCTAAAATGCCCTTCTTCAGGGCTTCTGGACGCTCTGACCAAGGCAGCAAACCATCTGCTTTGACATAGTATTGACTAGCGCATTTTAGTATCGCAGATGCACTATCATCAACGGCTAAATCACCAAACAAATATGTCAATTTACCTTTGGCAGCAAAGGCAACCACACAGGAACGATTACAAGCACTCATACATTCAACTTCTTGAATTGGGAATTCATCTCGTAACTCCCAATCTTGTGCAATTTGCTGAAGTTGGTGTAGAAGTTTTTCACCACCACTTTCACCTAAGCGTTTTCCCTCTTGCCAAACGCTAGCACAAGTTTTGCAAACAAATAAAGTATGGTCAGCAACACCCAAGGGATTCGCTGGGGAAATATTCACAGTAGTAGTCATCTGTACCTCGCAGATATATGGAACTAGTAAATCTATTTCGGCGGGCATCCTGACTCACGCAATTTGAGATTTTAGATTACATCTCAAATTGGTTTACAGTTGCGGGACAGCGCCGGATTTGCACCGAACTTTCCCCGTTACCTCTGGTAGCTGCTCCCCACCAGAACCGAATAACCTTATCGATCATACACTAGGGTTATCTAAGAAAAGGATATAGACTCATATTTGATTCTTAAAAAAATTCAGTATAGCTCAAAGACCCTTCTTTCCTATTGCCTCTTGCCTTCCCAGGCAAGTAAGCCACGCTGTGCGAACAAAAATCAAATCGGATTGCTATATAACCTATGCAACAAAATTACAAAAATCAGCTTCTAAATTTTTCAAACACTAAAAACTTTATCGAAACAGAATTCAGAATGAATTTTGTGCGACTAGTGGATGAATCCACTGATTCATTCTGACTTCTGAATTGTGACTTCTGAATTCTTCTTCAATTTATAGGTTTGTATTGCAATGGATTTTTTGACAATTCTAGGATTAGCTGCTGCCACAATAACCACAATCTCTTTTTTGCCACAAATGTTTAAAACATGGCAAACAAAATCAGCAAAAGATGTTTCTTTCTTAACGCTAATTACATTCATAGCTGGTATTTTTTTGTGGTTAATTTATGGAATATATCTTCAATCTTTACCAATTATTCTTGCTAATAGCGTGACATTGCTTTTTAACTTGATAATTCTATGGCTTAAAATTAAATATAGATAACCCTGCTCATAACTAAAACCTCTGACAGGATAAAAAGGATATATTCTGTGAATAGCAGGAAGAAAAACAATTAATGCTGCCTGTATATAACCTGACTCTAACTGTATTAATTACGAATTACGAATTACGAATTACGAATTATCATGACATCATCTGTATTTGACTCTGAACGCCTCCTTTTCACCCCCACTACCCCAGACACCAACGCTATCCCCATAATTTTCGCCTTTCCCAATGAATATAGCGTAGGTATCACTAGCCTTGGCTATCAGGTAGTTTGGGCAACCTTGGCAATGCGTGATGATGTGCAGGTGAGTCGCCTGTTTACAGATACTCACGAACAACTCCCCAGAACGCCAGAAATTGTGGGATTTTCGATTTCCTGGGAACTGGATTATGTGAATATTTTAAATTTGCTGGAATCTTTAGAAATTCCTATTCAAGCAACTTCTCGTGATGATTCTCATCCGATAATTTTTGGTGGTGGCCCCGTTCTCACAGCTAACCCAGAACCTTTTGCAGAGTTTTTTGATGTAATTTTACTGGGAGATGGTGAAAACCTACTGGGAAATTTCATTGAGGCGTACAAAGAAGTAAGAAATGCTTCTAGACAAACTCAACTCAAAAGACTTGCACAAATCCCAGGAATTTATATTCCCAGTTTGTACGAAGTCGAATATCACACAAAAGATGGTGCAATAAAATCAATTAAACCAATTTCTCCAGAAATTCCCGCAGTGGTGCAAAAGCAGACTTATCGAGGAAATACTCTATCTGCTTCGACTGTAGTCACCGAAAAAGCCGCATGGGAAAATATTTACATGGTGGAAGTGGTGAGAAGTTGTCCAGAAATGTGCCGCTTTTGTTTGGCAAGTTATCTCACACTGCCTTTTAGAACAGCCAGTCTGGAAGATTCTTTAATTCCTGCGATCGCAAAAGGCTTAGAAGTCACAAATCGGCTAGGATTATTGGGGGCTTCTGTAACTCAGCATCCAGAGTTTGAAGCTTTGCTAGATTATATAAGTCAGCCAAAGTACGATGATGTCCGTCTCAGTATTGCCTCAGTGCGAACTAATACTGTAACAGTCCAGTTAGCAGAAACTTTGGCAAAACGAGACACGCGATCGCTTACCATTGCAATAGAAAGTGGTTCTGAGAAAATTCGGCAAATTGTCAACAAAAAGCTGCATAACGACGAAATTATCCAAGCTGCGATAAATGCCAAAGCTGGCGGATTAAAAAGCTTGAAACTCTATGGAATGGCAGGAATTCCTGGTGAAGAAGCAGAGGATTTAGAGCAAACGGTGACGATGATGCGTACTATCAAAAAAGCTGCACCAGGATTACGCCTAACATTTGGATGCAGCACCTTTGTACCCAAAGCGCACACGCCATTTCAATGGTTTGGGGTAAATCGTCAAGCAGAAAAGCGGTTACAGTTTTTGCAAAAACAGTTAAAACCGCAGGGAATAGAGTTTCGCCCAGAAAGCTATAATTGGTCGATTATACAAGCTTTGTTATCGAGAGGCGATCGCAGACTATCCCAACTTCTTCAGCTGACTCGTGACTTTGGCGACTCCTTGGGTAGCTACAAACGTGCTTTCAAACAACTTAAAGGACAAATTCCTGACTTAGATTTTTACGTCCACGCCGAATGGTCAACAGAACAAGTATTACCTTGGAACCACTTGCAAGGGCCTCTGCCACAGTCTACACTACTAAAGCATTTGGCTGATGCTAAGAGTTATATCAACCCATCTCCAAAAGAACTACAGCCAGTACTGGGGATTAGAGACTAGGAACTGGGGACTGAGGACTAGGAATGAAAATTTAGTATCCAATGCCCAATGCCCAATTCCCAATCCTAAAAACTTGATGCAAAACACAGCTGAGTATTACTGCGCCTATTGCGGCGAACCGAACTTAACTTTTATTGATTTGAGTGCTGGAGGACAGCAATCTTATGTTGAAGATTGTCAAGTTTGTTGTAACCCAAATATTTTGTATGTAAGGGTTGACGAAGATACCCTAGATATCGAGATTGATACAGAATCAGAAAGTTGAATTTTAGGTTTTTCTTTCCATGCTGCACTTTAAACATTCCTCAATCATTAATGCCTCGCCAGAAGTAGTTTGGAAATTTCATGAAAGGCCAGATATTTTGCAACTGTTAAATCCACCTTGGCAGCCAGTCCAAGTGGTTCGTCGTGAAGGGGGACTCAACGTCGGCGCTATCACAGAATTTCGCCTGTTTCTCGGCCCATTACCATTAACTTGGCTAGCGCGTCATACTGAATGCGATAAATATCGCCTGTTTACCGACGAACAGATATCTGGCCCCTTTGAGTCTTGGATACATCGACATGAATTTGAACCGGAAGCTGGCAAAACTAGGTTGACTGATGCTATTTCCTTCTCCATGCCTGGTGGAGAAACAGTTGAATTTGTTAGTGGTTGGTTAGTGCAAGTGCAACTAGAAGCAATGTTTCGCTATCGCCATTATGTAACCAAACGAGAATGTGAATCACGATAGCAAAAATTAATTATCTTGATTCTTCAACCCTTGCCGCGAAACCCACTTTATCAACCCAGGAAACAAGCGATACAAAGCTTGCGAGAATTTCGCCGAACCAACCATCACTTGTAACTTCTTATTCTTGACTGCATCCCAGATAGCATTTGCTACATCTTCAGGCTTCTCCACCACTGGATTTTTCAGCACATTCTCAAGCTGTCCACGACGACTATGAGTATCTTGCTCATCCTTGCCTCGAAAAACTGCCCGTTCCATTAAAGTACTCTTAATTAAATTCGGATAAATCCCACAAACATGGATACCTTTTGGCTGTAGTTCTATTTGTAGCGATTCCGTCAACCCTGTCACGCCAAACTTACTAGTACAATAGGGAACCAAGTAAGCACTTGGCACTTTACCACCGATGGAACTTAAATTAACTATAGTTCCACTTCGACGCTGGAGGAAATGAGGCAGAAGGGCATTAATTGTGTGGATATATCCCCATAAATTAGTGTCTATAATTTGATGCCAATCACCTAGAGAAAACTGCTCTACTGGCCCCGATGCAAATATGCCCGCATTGTTTATTAGCACGTCGATATAGCCATAATTTTCTAATGCCTTTTGCACTAATGCGTTTACCTGAGATGAGTCAGTGACATCGCAAGTAAATGTTAATGGTGCAGGACAGCCAATGCTTTGCACTTCCTGCGCTAAGGCTTCCAAGCGGTCAGCATGACGAGCTGCAAGTACCAAGTCATATCCTTGCCGCGCAAATAAAAGAGCTGTTGCTTTACCAATGCCTTCAGAAGCACCTGTAATTAGTACCGTAGGAGCCATACTTTAAGTTTAAAAAACCTATTTACTATTTATTAGTCTGGATAAGAACACTCCATAAACCTTCTAACTTTCGTTGGATTTTTGATTGTATCCAAAATAGGTTTTTAGTGAGATTACAAGTTTTCAATAGCAGTTTTTGGTAAAAATACCTCTGAACTATAGGCTAACAAAAGCTATTATTGCTCTTTTGTTAGATAAATATTTTCTCAACCTCCTTAAAATCTCATTCTTTAGAGTTGCATCTACTTTGAAACTAGAGACAGATAGCGTCAACTGGATAAGTTAAGTAATATGAAGAATATCATTAGCTCCTTAAGGTAACTTAATAATTGCACTTTATCTTACTGATAAAACTAAAACCTCATATCAATAGCAAAAACCGCAATGCTGCTGAACTTGTGCTGACTCCTCACCCTGAAATTTGGAATGACCGCTTAAGTACTATTCGTTTTCTACCTTACCTACTTTGGGAACAGCTACAGCCGAATGCAGTATGCATCGGTACTGATTTTCTCTCCTCCCCATTAATCTGACTGTTTTTGTTACAGACTGATTGCAAAGGAGCAAAGAGAAGACCCTGGTTATTGCAGATACCAGGTTGAACACTGTCGTCGCTTATATCACCCAACCTTTTAAGCGAAAACAGTTTTTAGAATAGCAGTTGCTTGTGTAATAATAGTTAAAGTATCTTAATGTTTGTACATATTATTAGAGTATTGGCACTGTCCAATTTAAAACACTGACCACTAATAGAGTTTTCTTGATGGTAGTTAGTGCTTTTTATCATGACTATATTTTAGGAATTTTCATCTGAATACTAGGCAGAGTAAAAACGTGATTCAATTAGAACAACCACCCAATCATCAAACAAAACTGACCCCAGCAGTGAAAAATAAATCTCAGTTTAAGGGAATTTTCATTGCTACGATCATTGTTGCTGTATGGGTCATTAGCCTGAGTTTATTACTTTCCCTTGACATCTCTCAATTAACATTTTGGATACTATTTCCTAGCATACTTTGGCAAACATTTTTATATACAGGATTATTTATTACATCTCATGATGCTATGCATGGGGTAGTGTTTCCCCAGAACACCAAAATTAATCATTTTATTGGGACATTAACCTTATCTTTATATGGTCTTTTACCATACAAAAAATTATTAAAAAAACATTGGATACACCACCACCATCCAGCAAGTCAAATAGACCCAGATTTTCATAATGGTAAACACAAAAATTTCTTCGCGTGGTATTTTCATTTTATGAAGGGTTACTGGAGTTGGGGACAAATAATTGCCTTGACTATTATCTATCACTTTAATAATCACGTTCTCCATATACCCACTGCTAATTTAACTTACTTTTGGGTGATCCCTTCACTTTTAAGTTCATTCCAATTATTTTATTTTGGTACTTTTCTACCCCATAGTGAACCCATAGGAGGTTATATTGAGCCTCATCATTCACAAACAATTGACCGTCCAATTTGGTGGTCATTTATCACGTGCTATCATTTTGGCTATCACGAGGAACATCACGAGTATCCCCATGTCCCTTGGTGGCAGTTACCAGAAATTTACAAAACAAAATAGTTCTCGTTTATCTAAATATCTTGGCAGCAAGAATAACAAGATAATATTTAGCATTACCAAATCATTTTTTTAAATCTCTATTGATTCTTCTCTCTGTGTTCTCTGCGTCTCTGTGGTTCATTAAAAAAGGAATTATCACAACTCAGATAGAATTACTACATATAGCTTGAACAAGGGATTCTTTGAGATTATCCTAATAATGCCAATTAATAATTCTCGTTTTGTCACCTATAGCCCTGCTTATACAATAGTTCCGACTTACGAATGCTTTAATCGGTGTAGTTACTGCAACTTTCGTAGTGAACCTGGTAAAAGTCCCTGGATGAGTATTTCAGATGCAGAAAATAGTTTAAAATCACTTCAAAACGAAAAAGTCTGCGAAATCCTCATACTCAGTGGTGAAGTGCATCCCCATTCGTCAAGGCGTGAGGCGTGGTTCGAGCGAATTTATGATTTGTGCAAGTTAGCACTTTCAATGGAGTTTTTACCACACACCAATGTAGGGCCATTGAGTTTTGATGAAATGCAAAAACTCAAGCGTGTTAATGTTTCGATGGGGTTGATGTTAGAACAGTTAACGCCAACATTATTAAATAGTGTACATCGACACGCACCGAGTAAATTGCCAGAAGTTCGTTTACAACAATTACAATGGGCAGGAGAGTTGAAAATTCCCTTTACAACTGGCTTACTGTTAGGAATTGGAGAAACCTCTGATGATTGGTGGGAAACTTTAGAAGCTATATCTAACTTGCACCAACGTTACCATCACATTCAAGAAGTTATCCTGCAACCTCATAGTCCAGGAAATCAGCAAACTTTTGATGCACCTCCTTTTAATCCCCATCAATTACCAGAAGTAATTGCTAAAGCACGTAAGATTTTATCCCCAGATATTACTATTCAAATTCCGCCGAATTTAGTTAAGGATAACTCCTGGCTACTCGCTTGTATCGAAGCAGGTGCGCGAGATTTAGGCGGAATTGGGCCAAAAGATGAAGTGAATCCTGATTATCCCCATATTCAGGAACAGGCTTTGAGAAATATTTTACAACCTGCTGGGTGGGAGTTAGTGCCGCGATCGCCAGTTTATCCACAATTTGACAGCTGGTTGTCTGAGGAATTACAAACAGCAGTGAAGCGATCGCGGAATGCTATGTTATTGATTTAACATTGCTAGACTCACACCACCAAAATAGGTTCAAATCAAGACTATAAGCGACAAATTCCCAATGCATCCCTCAGAAGATATAGATAACAGCCTAAACCCTGTTGTAAAATAGACATAAGAAGGATTTGGGGGGCCATTTACTGGTCATAAACGCCTATAGAAACTATCTACGGAAATCTCCAAGGTTTAAAGTCCAGCCAGCTGAAGCAACTACAGCGGCTGTATCACCAGCGTATACCAGGCGATCGCATCACCACGCCTGAGTTTTCCCAGCGTCTGGCAGCAATTAGCACAGAAGTCAATCAGCCTGTGTGCGCCTACATCAACCGTCGCGGACAAGTGATTCGCGTCGGGGTAGGCACACCGCGTCAAACGCAAATACCACCGATGGAATTGCCCCGTTACGGTGCAGAACGACTCAGTGGTATTCGTTGTATTGCCACCCATCTGAAGCCAGAACCGCCAAATGAAGCGGCGCTCACGGCGATGGCACTGCAACGCTTAGATGCCCTAGTTGTCCTAAACATTACCGGAACCGGATTTACACGGCGGGGAGGCGGTGCAACTGGGTATGTCAAAGAAGCTTATCTAGCTCATCTAATACCCCAAGAGTCTCGCACCCTGATTACTAGTCCTGCTGCTTTCAAAGTAGAAGAGAGCAAAACTCAAACCCCAAGTTGGAATATATCGCCACCTATGGGTTTGGATGATTTGGCAGACCAGGATTTAGTAGACTTGGTAGAAAATCTGGAAGCAGAATTCCAGCGCGAATTTATTGCCCAGGAAGTACATGCTGACCATGATCGCGTGCTAATTGTGGGGCTGATGACCAGTGAGACAACTCCCCTACAATTCCAAGATACTCTAGCAGAATTGGCGCGTTTAGTTGATACTGCTGGAGGAGATGTATTACAGACAATACAACAAAAGCGATCACGCGTTCATCCCCAAACAGTAGTTGGCGAAGGTAAAGTGCAAGAAATTGCCCTAACTGCCCAAACACTAGGAGTTAATCTTGTCGTCTTCGACCGCGACCTCTCACCCTCCCAAGTCCGCAACTTAGAATTGCAAATTGGCATCCGGGTGGTTGACCGCACCGAAGTAATTTTGGATATCTTTGCTCAACGCGCTCAATCCCGTGCCGGTAAATTGCAAGTAGAACTAGCACAGTTAGAATACATGCAACCGCGACTGGCTGGTAGAGGTCGCACCATGTCCAGATTAGGTGGTGGTATTGGGACTCGTGGCCCTGGTGAAACCAAACTGGAAACTGAACGCCGTGCCATTGGGCAGCGCATTTCCCGACTCCAAAAAGAAGTAACTCAGTTGCAAGCCCATCGTTCACGGTTACGGCAACGAAGGCAGCATCGAGAAATTCCCTCAGTAGCTTTGGTTGGATATACTAACGCTGGTAAGTCTACCCTGTTGAACGCTCTCACAAATGCAGAAGTTTATACAGCCGACCAACTATTCGCCACTCTCGATCCTACCACCCGCCGCCTGGTAATTCCTTATGGCGAAACCAATGAACATCAGGAAATTCTGATTACAGATACGGTAGGGTTCATACACGAACTGCCTGCATCATTAATGGATGCCTTCCGCGCCACCTTAGAGGAAGTCACAGAAGCTGATGCCCTACTGCATTTAGTGGATTTGTCTCACCCAGCTTGGTTGCGTCATATTCGCTCAGTCAGAGAAATCTTAGCGCAAATGCCTATAACTCCTGGCCCGGCGCTAGTTATTTTTAACAAGATCGATCAAGCAAATAGTGAGACACTAGCTTTAGCTAGAGAAGAATTTCCCCTAGCGGTATTTATTTCAGCGAGTCAGCGCTTGGGATTAGAAACCCTACGTCACCGCCTTGCTCAACTAATTGAATATGCAGTTGATAGTAGGTAAATGTTGAGTAACTAATTCAGTGTTCGCACTTTATATTAGTGTCGTGAATATTTAACTTTGGGGAAGGCGATAAATTGCCTTCCCTTATTTATTGCATTTTTATAAGGAAGAGTAGAAAAGTTGAATTATGCTTTTAAACTTTAATTCTCTAGATATTTTTAAAGCATCATTTTAGCATTGCCACACCAGTACCAATACGGCTCAGTTAGCGCCAAAAAACTTAAACGGCGTAGGTTGAGTGGAGGAACGAAACCCAACATTTCCGGGCATTTGTTGGGTTGCTCTTTGCTTAACGCAAGCGTATTGACACCAGTACAATGGTTTTATGACTCCTGTCTGATTTTCGTTCGCGCAGCGTGGCGTAGCCATACTTACTTGCGTGGTGCGCGTAGCGCAAGCGAGCTAGGCAGGGAGTGGGGAGTAGCAAGTAGGGAAAAAGCCTTTTTGAGTTCTAGTGAGTTTTTTCAAAAATCAAATCTGATTTTGAATAATATTTTAAATAAAACCCTGATAAAGCTGGCTTTTCATCCTCAGTATGTTTTCAAGCATCAAATAGGAGTCCTATATTTAATTTAGCTCATATACTTAGTGAAAGATTAAAACATCTACTTGTGTAGATTGGCGTGAGATACCTAGTGCAGGCTGGTTTTCTACAGGGCAACACTGCGCTCTATCCAACCTACAAATCTTCCTCATAGAATAATCAATATCTCCTAAAAATCTGTTGATTAAGTAATAACATCGAGAAACCAAATATTGATTATTCAGTGTGAATATAGACAATTCTAATTTAAAAAAATATATTAAGTGTAAATACTGAAAATCTCCATAAATTCATAAAAACTATATTGATAATTCCAAATTTAAATTTTTAGCTAACCTCGACAAATAACGTAGACAGTTGGTATTTGTTTGTGTAAATTTAGACTTTGGTAACTTCCATAAAAGAGTTATTTTGAGAGGTCTTAAATATCCTCAATAAAAAGAAAAGGAGTTTCAATCGAGTGTCTCAACCATATTCCAAGAAAATAGCGGGTTATGCAGTCTGTTGTATATCAGCATTAGCTGTGGTGACAGTTTCACAGATGTCTCAAGCAGATGCAGCCTCTATGACTTTCTCAGTCACAGGAACTAACTCAGCATCAAAGAATGCTCTGGCATCATCAGTTGTTTTTGATGACTTACTCAATCCAGGTAAGTTGACAGTGACTCTGACGAACATGAAAAATGTTTCAGTCCCTTCTGATGTTCTGACATCAGTCTTTTGGGACTATGCTGGATCTCCCTTAAACTTATCGTTAATTTCAGCAACAGCTGCAACGGTCACTCAAAACAACCCCTCTACCACTACAAATAATGTAAATCTTCTCAATACTCCTAATGGCAAAGAATGGGCATTTGCATCTACTACTAATTCCGCAGGACTTACTAATGGAGTAACCCAAGACTATGGTTTAGGTACTGCCGGCTTAGGTATTTTTCAAGGCATTGGTGGACAGCAGCAAGTGAATTACGGCATTATTGACGGCTACAATGCTAATGCAAATTCACCAATCAAAGGGGGAAGTTTTGTTGACAATTCGGCCACGTTCGTTTTGTCAGGACTGCCCACTAACTTTGATATAAGCAAAATTGGTAGTGTTCGCTTCCAATATGGCACCGCTTTAAGTGAGCCTAGCATTATAAAAGCACAAGGGAATTATTATAGTCCTCCACCTCCTCCACCAAAAAAAGTACCTGAACCTGGGACGACAGCCGCCCTTGGTTTATTTGCAGTGGGTGCATTGAAAGTGGTGAGGAAAAAATCTTTAGTAGTAGCATAAATGACAGTTTTCTAGCAGTTAGCACTGAGAAACACCAGATACTTCCATAAAAGGAAATACTGTTTTTTTAGAAAGTCAAGTGTGCATACCCTATATTCTGTAAAAATTGATTAAGTACAACATGGTGTAAATAGGCTAATAATTATAAATCGTTGCAAAGCTTGCATTCTTTTTAGGCTTTTCAACGATTTTTCGTTTTGCATAATTCTGCACAAAAAGCTGGCTAAGTGTAGCGGATCTCGAAGGAACTCAGCGAAACCAATAACTGAATTTAGTTAGACACTTCTGAAAGTAAAGTCAAAACGGCATAGAACACCTACAGCCAGTTGCAACGTTCTAAAATTAAAAAGTATTAAATCAAGTTGAGGACATTATGGCTGCAAAAGTAGAAATTTACACTTGGAGGACTTGCCCGTTTTGTATCCGTGCCAAAAGTTTGCTGAAGAGTAAGGGTGTTGAATTTACAGAATACAGCATTGACGGAGACGAAGCAGCCAGAAATAAAATGGCTCAAAGAGCAAATGGACGGCGCTCGTTACCGCAAATTTTCATCAATGATGACCATATTGGTGGTTGTGATGACATCCACGCTTTAGACAGTCAAGGCAAGCTAGATGAGCTACTAACTTCCGTGTAAGTCTAGAAGATATTGCACTAGGACAAGCCACTGCAAATAACACGGCAGTCGCTACAACTCTGTTGACGAAATTTTTCTCGCAAAAGTATCTGTCCACAAGATTTTACCCTCCAGTTCCTACTCAGCAGTACAGATGTACATCAATTAGTAAGATCATCAAGAGATAATAATTGAACAACCATTTAATTTCTTGGTGATTGAGGTATAAAGGGTGAAACTGGCTTTTATCATTGATCCGATCCATCTGCTTGACCCGTGTCATGATACCAGCATTGCCCTGATCGAAGCAGCGCAAATCCTGGGACACGAAGTTTGGGTAACTCAAGCAAATCTGCTGAGTGTGGTGGAGGGCAAAGCTTGGGCTGTCCTACAGCGAGTTGAACTTGTACCAGTACAGTTGGTGGAGAGACGCTGGATAGCGGCGAATCCTTGGTATAAATTAAGTGATTCCTCCTTAAGTTCTTTAGAGACAATGGATGCCGTATTTATGCGGAAAGATCCACCTGTCAATGATTCCTACCTCTATGCCACCTACATTCTGGATTATGTTGACCAAAATAAAACTCTGCTGATTAACAGTCCTAGCGGTATTCGAGGGGCAAATGAAAAAATGTATGCCCTCCAGTTTACCAAAGCGATTCCAGAAACGATTGTCAGTGCTGATAAGCAGTTTATTCGGCAATTTGTTGAAGCAAAGGGGGCAGCTGTTCTCAAACCACTGGGAAACAAAGCCGGGGAAGGAATTTTATTTTTGCAATCGAGCGATCGCAATTTTAACTCCATTGTCGAACTCAGTACCCTACAAGGTCGAGTGCCAGTAATGGTACAAACCTATCTACCGGAGGCAAAAGAAGGAGATAAACGCATTATCCTGCTCAATGGCGAACCGATTGGTGCGCTCAATCGCCTCTCTAGCGGAAGTGATTTTCGTAATAATATGGCAACTGGTGGTACAGTCGCTCAAACTGAAATTACCCCAAGAGAACATGAAATTTGTACCCAAGTAGCCGAACGGTTACGTCAAGACGGTTTAATTTTTGTGGGTATAGATGTTATTGGTGGCTACTTAACTGAAGTTAACGTCACCAGTCCTACGGGAATTCGTGAAATTGATCGTCTAGATGGTACTCACCTTGGTTATCAGGTTATTCAATGGATTGAACAGTCATTGAATTGAAGGAGGCACGAAGAATAAATCAGCAGTGGTCAAATCCCCTGCTGATTTGAAGCCACTGAACTAGAGTTCAGTCAAGGTCTGATCTACTACTGGTGAAGGCAGTTCTAAACCTGGATTTCTCACAAGTGAGAAATGAGCGTGAGTGTGGGGAGTGTGGGGAGAAAGAGGAGGAATTGAATAACTGCACATCAATGAACGCTGCATTGCCTCCCACACCTCCCACACCTCCCACCCGAACCACACAATACGTGAGAAATTCGGGTAAAGTACAGGCGGTTTTCATTCTGCCTCTTGCCTTCATTGATAAATGTAAATTATTTTTACTTGGTGTCCTATTTTCTAAAAAATAGAATTACTTCGAGTGCTTGCGTGGGCAACTCACCCACGCAGCTTTGTTTATACAGAATATAAGTTTAATGAATCGCGGAGGTAGATGTAGCAATGTCTACGACGGGCTACCTTTAAGCATTCCTAGTTGGCCAGGTTTTCTGATTTATTTGTTCCCAAAGCAAAGCTAGACATGGGAGCTAGCAGAACCCTGCCCAAGTTAATTTTATAAGTAGCTTTAACAAATTTCTTTACCAATTAGCAAAATTAGGGATGGCAACGGATTGCTTATCCCTGCTTTTGGTAAACCCTGAAACTAACAGATTTTATACAGCACTCAGCCTAACCTGAGACTGCTAATTTAATCTAAAATCTCAAATCCAAAATCTTTTAATTCCGTGGTCTTTGTCGGTTTCTCAAGAAGTCAGGTATATCCAATCCAGGTTTTTCTTTTGGTTCTGGAGTTGGAGTTGGAGTTGGAGTTGAACTTGGAGTTGAGGTTGGGGGATTAACTGCGGGTTGTTGTGTTGTTGGTCGCTTGGAGGTATTAGGTGCTACTCGAACGCTAGCTACGCTTTGTTGTACCGCAGCTTGCACTTCACCTGTAAACCCGGTGGCAATTACAGTAATTCTGACCTCACCTTGGAGTCTGTCATCAATTACAGCCCCAAAAATAATATTGGCGTTGGGATCAACTACTTCATAGATTGCTTCTGCGGCTGCATTCACTTCATGTAAAGTAAGATCAGTACCACCTGTAATATTAAAGACAACTCCTCTAGCACCTTCAATAGAACATTCTAGTAATGGTGAAGAAATAGCCGCGATCGCAGCTTCTCTGGCTCTAGATTTTCCAGAACTAACGCCAATACCCATCAATGCCGATCCTGCATCTGCCATCACAGCCCGGACATCAGCAAAGTCAACATTTACCAAACCGGGAATCGTTATGATATCAGAAATACCTTGTACCCCTTGACGCAGCACATCATCTGCATAGCGAAAAGCTTCTTGCACAGGTGTTTGTTCGGGGATCACTTCCAGCAATTTGTTGTTGGGAATAATGATCAGTGTATCTACTCTACTTTTTAGTCCTTCAATCCCTTGTTCCGCTTGGCTGGTGCGGCGGCGACCCTCAAAAACGAATGGACGTGTGACTACCCCAACAGTGAGAGCGCCCATTTCTTTGGCTACTTCTGCCACTATTGGGGCTGCACCTGTTCCAGTACCACCGCCCATACCAGCGGTGATAAATACTAGGTCTGCACCCTCTAAAGCCGTAGCAATTTCGTCTCGTGATTCCTCAGCTGCCTTTTGACCAATCGCAGGATTACCACCTGCTCCTAAGCCCCGCGTTAGCTTTTGTCCAATTTGCAATCTACTGGGAGCGCCTGCCAGAGTTAAAGCTTGGGCATCAGTATTTATTGACCAAAACTCTACACCAGAGACATCAGATTCGATCATGCGGTTAACGGCATTGCCACCGCCGCCACCGACACCAATCACTTTGATGTTGGCAACCCGACCAGGAACAATTTCCCCAATGCGGCTATTTTCCGTAAAAATCTTCTTATTATCGTGATTTTGTCCGAAGTTCATCCCAGAGTTATTAAAGGGATTGGTCGAGTTAACTGCCAGAGAAAACCCAGGCTGTCCCGGAGATTGGGAATTTTTATAGGTGAGTCCTTGGTTATTATCAAGTGTCATTGGATTTGTGAGAGGGTAGATAAACGACTTTTCCAGGTGCTATTCACTTAAGAGTCAACTATAGTTTGACACTGCCACAATACTATGGCACTGTTCTTTATTGTTTTCACTACTGCCAAGCCTAACAGAATTGGCGGTATGAAAATTTGCTATGAGATCAGCTTTTAATGCAGCCGATCGCACAGCCAATTCTAGAGAAGTATACCTATATTTATCCAAAAGTGACCTGTATAACTTCAACCAGACATTAATCTCTTCATTCTTCTCATCGGAGAACATAACTTCTAAAGACACACTACAGTGCATCTTAGCTGCCTCAATAATATTGTTAATAGGTTTCACCATTGGGGATAATTGCAACTTTAGACACAAAATTTACCTGATACTTACTTATTCTTAAGGTTGAAGTAAGCAAGAATTTACTTGTCAGACTATACCTGATTAATTTGTTGTTTGGGGAGTCTTAATGGACACTTTGTTGGAGCAATAGTCTATCTTACGAGAACCCTCACTAGTGTGGTCAACAAATCAAGATTTTCCTAGAGGATTCGTAACCCAATTAAGAAATATGGTACAGAATAGTCCAAACTGATTACCGAAAAGTAGCCTTTACGCAACCTTTTGTAGTACTTTAATTTACAGATTTTGGCTTCAGTAAACTGTCTTTGGAAGTATCCTCAACAGACCAAAGTTAGATTGTCAGACATCTTGCACCCTAATGTTAGGGTAACAATTTGAGAGTGTTTTACTCACAAGAGAGATTTCATGATTGATCTTCTCATTTTAATTAGAAGTTAATGCCGATTTTCGCGCAGTTGCTGGAAAACTGAAAATAATAAATATATTTATCAGCATAAAGCTTCTTAATTTACTAAGAGCTATCAATACATTAAACACGCTAGATATTTTTAGGGTTTTTGGGAGTTAATTTTTGGTCTTTTTGGTTCATTTGTACTAAGGGAAAATCGGGATTTTTCAGATCAATATACTCTATTTGACCAGAATCGAGTTTCGCTGATAAATGGCGCATTTGGGCAAGTACCTTAATTTGTTCAGACAACAGAGTACCTGGAACGCCAAGATGCACATTTCCTAGTTCTGTTTTCAAAATTAAATTCGCTGGATTTTGGCAATCAATTTCCACTACTTTCACAGTACTTTGGCTGATAGCTTGATGAATTTGAGTCCAGTTGAGGCAGTATTGTTTGGGCGATCCAATTACTCTGAGATTGGGTAATTTCCTAGTAGGATTCAGTGATGTGTATTTTTCTAAAGGTATCCAGGCCCCACTTGCATCTAGTAAGCCGAGTGTGACTTTTTTATTGCCAGTGCCCTGATTTGCCCCACTTGCTGTTTGAGTCATTGCGACAGGGACTCGTTCTTGGATTTCGATGTTTAATCCGGGAGGAAACAGGCGACGTCTCACGATCGCTTGGGCAATAGTTGGTTGTTTTTTCAAAGAGTTTGCGATCGCTGCTGGTTCAATCCGCCACAAAGATTGGGGGTAAGATAGCACTAATAGGGATTGAGTTGTCTCATCTGAGAGTAATTGATTGCCTGATTTCATCACTACTTGTTTGGGAGTTTTTAACACCCATACCGGTTGAACTGCTACCCACAGCAATCCACCCGCCAAACCGATAATGGCAAAGGTTCGCCAAATAGCTTGAATAATTCTCATCTGCCGTCGCCGACGTAATTTTTTACGACGCTGGGCAAGATCCGTGCGGGAAACTGATATTATGCCAGCCATTCAAACCCCTTTCTGGTTACAATCCAAATTCCTTGACGCGCTTGTATCATTATTAATTTCAGTAAACACTGTCGGCATCTGTTAGCCGCTCTCCTCAAGACTTTTTTTATTTTTAGTAACACTTTACAGTAAGTACACAACGAACGTAGTCTCTAGTCATCCTTCCTATTAAAGTTTCCGGTGTCCATTCTTAACTCACTGTTGTCTTTTTGACAAGGGACATAAAGCATTTTTTCTTTAAAGATTACAAAATCTTAATTTAAATATTTCTGATTTTGTTTTATTGACAAATAGAATGTGAAGTGATAAATAAGTCTTCCTTAATCTCTGTATAGATTGCTATAATTCATACTAGTCATGTCTCATCAACTATACAAACAGGGAATAATATAATCGAGTAGCTTTTTTTACTGATTAACTCCTTCATCAAGGTTTGTGTCAGGTTAAAGAAAAGCTATGAGATTGTCAAAACCTCAATAGTAGGTGTAAAAAGGACAGATATGTTTAAGGTTATTAGGGTCAATTAAATCTCTATCCTACTACTGACAGATACTGACAGTGATCCTGTAATAAGTGCTGTCTTTTGCAAGACACTACCAACTTGCGAATTAATTGTGTGCCTACATCAAAGTTAGAGATTGTTTGTATAAAAAATACGAGTTAACTGCATCTACACACGCGTCTACATACACCTATACATACATGAAAACGACATTCAATTTGTCACGTTTTTATAAAGCATGTAACCCAAGCTACACGCTTAATATAAGCAACGTGTTAGATCGCCAGTATTACATAGATTTTGCTGATGTCCGTGGTTGTAAGATTGTCGAAGAATTGCAACGGACTATAGTTCGGATTTCTCCTGATGAGCCAACCTGTCAGTTATTTACGGGTCACATTGGCTGCGGTAAATCAACGGAATTGCAGCGCCTCAAAACAGAACTAGAATTGGCAGGATTTCATGTGGTTTATTTTGAGTCCAGTCAAGACTTAGACATGGCGGATATTGATATCAGCGATATTTTGCTGAGTGTAGCCCGTCAAGTCAGTGCCAGTTTAGAAGGCATTAACATCAAACTCAAAGGTGGTTACTTTACCAATTTATTTAAAGAAGTAGGCGATTTTCTACAAAGCCCCATAGAGCTTTCTGGACAAGCAGAATTATCCTTGGGTATTGCCAAAATTACCGCCAAAACCAAAGATAGCACTCAGATGCGGAATCAACTGAGGCAATATTTGGAACCACGTACCAATAGTATTTTGCAAGCGATTAACGAAGAAATTTTAGAAAGGGCTATTGAACAGTTAAAGCTGCGGGGTCAAAAAGGACTGGTAGTGATCGTAGATAATTTGGATCGAGTCGATATGCGTCCCTTAGCATCAGGGCGATCGCAACCAGAATATCTCTTTATCGACCGAGGCGAACAGCTACGCCGGCTCAAATGCCACCTAGTTTACACAATTCCCCTAACACTAATTTTCTCCAATGAGTACGAAACACTAAAAAATCGCTTGGGGGGAGGGATTGCGCCAAAAGTACTGCCGATGGTATTAGTGCGGCAAAGAGATGGCAGTGACTACGAACCAGGGATGTCACTAGTACGCCAGTTAGTCTTAGCAAGAGCTTTTCCCGAAGTTTCTTTGAATGAAAGGCTTTTATTAATTACAGAATTATTCGATCATTCCCAAACCTTGGATCGGATATGTCGCGTTAGCGGTGGCCACATTCGCAACTTATTGGGTTTACTTTATAGCTGCCTGCAACGACAAGATCCACCTTTTTCTAGAGAATGCTTAGAAGCTGTGATTAAAGACTACCGAGACGATCTGCTATTAGCTATTGATGAATCCCAGTGGGAATTATTGTTTGAAGTAGTGCAACAACAGAGAGTTAAAGGTGAGTCTGATTATCAAAGCTTACTACGAAGTATGTATTTGTTCGAATATCGTGACCCTCTGGGGCGCTGGTTTGGCATCAGTCCAGCCCTAGCAGAAACAGAAAAAGTTTTAGCTTGGCAACAAAACAAGTAATAGTGCTGGGTAAGTTAATAGTCATTAGTCCTTTGTCCTTGGCCATTGGACTAATAACTAATGCCCAATGCCTAATGCCCAATGCCCAATACCCAATGCCCAATGCCCAATGCCCAATGCCCAACAACAAATGACTACTGACAAGCAGCTACACATCTACACAAAAGAAAATCAGTATAAGTAAGCCGTGGGAAAAATTTATAAGTATGTAACAAAAAATTAAGCAGAAGAATTGGAGTTAAATCTTATACGCTGTGTACTATATTTTCCCTTCTCTG